>DRLX01000508.1 GCA_011322715.1 Desulfobulbaceae bacterium | reverse complement strand
TTTCGGTCTTGCCCGGCCAGACAAAAAGGCAGAAGAGTCCTATGACAAAAAAGGCTATCCTGCTCAAGGAAATTAATGGTCGGAGCCAGGTTTTCTGCAGGAGATTGTTGAGGATGGTTGCCTGAATTTCAACGCCCGGAGTTTGAAACTGCCTGGTATACGGCGTAACATGGGTATCACCGATGCCGATGGCTTCAGCGCCGACGAGAACATAGCGATTCGTAAAAAAAGTTTCAGGAATTTTTCCCTGGAGAACATCAATATACGACAGATAAAGAAATGTGTGTTCCGGCCCGTAGTGATTGATAAATATGGGTCCGTCGGGCAATTGGTTCCGTGGTATATTGGCGGCTTGTGCCATAATCAGGGCAAATGCCGGCAACCGGCCCTCGCCGGTTTTCTCTACGAGCATTGCCTTGCGGACAATTCCGTCCCGGCCGAGAATAATTTCAATATGGCCGGACCCGAAACAGTTATTCAGGGATGGGGCGGGACGAAGGACTTTTTTATCGGCATTGCGGACCGAGGCCAGTACGACCGGCGGCGATGTCTCCATGGCTGCATTGAAAACACCATCCTGACGACTTTGCTCGCTGAACAGAAAATCAAAGCCGATGACTTTTGCCTGTTTGAGCCTGGAAAGGAGCCGGGCATGATATTTTCGGGGAAAAGGCCAAGGACCCAATGCTGCAAGACTGTTATCATCAACACCGATAATGATAATATCCTGGCTGGGTTGTATAGGGCCACGCAGGACAAACAGTTCGTCCTGCGTCTTGTTTGATAGAGAGGCAACAATGCCGGTGACCGATAACAGACCCAGGAGGAGGGCTGCCGCAAAAAGAGTGGTCAGACGGTTCAACACGCTTTCTATGGCCGTATTAAAGAGGCATTATACGTTTTTAATTCAGGTTAAAGAATGATTGCCAGGGCAATAAAGCCAAGTACGGCTATACCGTGCGGTAGCCATGAAGACTCGGCTTCAACGGTCATGACCTGGGGGGGCGTCCAGGGGCTTTTCAGGCCGTCTTTTGTTATCGAGCGGATGCGAACAAAATATTTGCCGTTAACCAGCTGAAAATTGATCGTATATGAGGGCTTTTTCAGGTTGTCATCTTCAGCGATGAGATCTGTACAGGCCTTGTCTGTGGCTATCTGGATCATATAGCCTGCCGTATCGGCCATGGCCGGCCAGCGCAGCGTGATCCCTTTGTCTCCGCCCTGGGGCGAGGTGTTCAGGCTGCCGAGTTTCGGCTGCGCCATTACCTCCCAGGCAATGGGGGCGGAAAAGAGGGTGTGAAAGCCGTCCCCGGTGACCAATTGTACGCGGAAGAAATAGTTGCCGGGTTTGAGGGCAGGGGTGGTGTAAAAATCTTTTGTGGTCTGCTGCTTATCAATCAGATGGGTAAAATTAGGGTCCGTTGCCAGTTGGACGGTGTAATGATCAGCCTGATCAGATTGAAGCCAGCGAACCTTGACCGTTGATTTGAAAAATTTTTGATTATTTTTAGGGCTTGAAATAATAGGCGCTCCGGGATTCGTTCGGATGTGCAGGCCGACGGGACCTGTGGGAAGACTTTCAAATCCCTGTTGGTCCGTACCTGTAAAAAAGAGAAAATAGCTGCCGTCGGCAAGAGTGGACAGTGAAAATTTCTTTCCCGGAGGGGTGGATTGTTCCGTCAGGGTGTTCATGCCCTTCTTGTCCTTTGTAACCCTTATGCGCATAGAGCGTATGTTTTTCTGCCGGGGAGCGGCAATAACAACCGGCAGGACACGATAGATATCCTGTATCTCAGGAAGTTTCGGGCTTGGCGGGAGGGCATGCGGTGGTGCAGGCGGCTTCCCTTTTTTAACCCTGGAGCCCTGCCCTTTGGCGACAAGAATTTCCTTCCCCGCAGCGCTGAGGGCCACCCGGCCCTTGAGGGTTTCTACAATATTTGTTTCCGCATCTTCAACCTTGAGGCGAAACTCGGTACCCCGTATACCTGTGATCGCCATGGGGGTCCTGGTTCTGAAGTGTTCGTTGGGTTTAAGTTTCCTCTCAATGGAGTTGGTCATTCTCCCACGATCCAGAAAAAATTCCGCCTGCAGGTTATTGTCGGCAAGCCGCATCAGGTAGACCAGCAGCATCTTTGACTCGGGCCCTATTCGGGAATGTTTGTTGTCGGGATATATGAGATGGACGTACTCATCGTCGCGGGTGACAACCGTCTGGCCTGGCAGGACCGTATCTCCCTTGTGCAGTTGCAGGGTCTTGTGTTCGCCGGTCACAAGAAGAGGTGCACCTTTGATGGAGATGACCCGGGCCGATACCTTTTTTGTGCGCAGAATGGATAACGGCACCTCTAAAGTGGAATCGGCGTAAATGATATAGGGAGATGACAATTTGTTGATACCGGCAATGACCTTCCAGTCCGACGGACTGGCACAGTACTGTCGGGCAATTCGGATCAAATTAGTCCCTCTTTGCACATGCAAAGGCACCAGGGTCTGTGCCTCGGCCAACAGAGAAGTAGGAAGAACAAGGAGAAAAAACAAAAACAGGAAAAGGATGTTGGATACCGGTGACGGGTATCCGGATGTCTTTTGCGGGCGCATAGGAATTTTTCCGAATTAAAAAATAATTAAAAAGTTGATATATTTTCAGTCAGTTTGTAGCCGATTCCGGGCACCGCCTGCAACTGCAGGGTGGTTACTTCCTGGGACTTTAATTTCTTTCGTATATTTGCGATATGCATCACCAGCGCTTTAGTCTGGGAATTCGGGTCATACCCAAGTATCTTTTCAAGGATGATCCCATGCGGAACCACCTGGTTGATATGTTCGGCCAGAAAATAGAGGATATTAAATTCCGTTTTCGTGAGCACAACCGTCGAGCCGTCATCCAGTGAAACTTCACGCGCAAGCGGGTCGATTGTCAGTGGCGCGATGGTGATGATGTGAGGGCTACCGGTGGATTGTGCATCTTCTCTTCGCTGCAGGATGACCCGGACCCTGGCATATAATTCCCGCAGGCTGAAGGGCTTGGTAACATAATCATCGGCACCGACGTCAAAACCCTTTAACTTTTCTTCAAGACGGTTTTTCTCGGTGAGCAGGATGACCGGTATGGTGATGTTGTCCCGCCGCAGCTTTTCCAGCAATGTAAGTCCGTCCACATAAGGGAGAATAACATCAAGGATGATAATGTCCGGGTGAAATGAAGCAATCATTGCAAGACCCTTTTGTCCATCCTCGGCAACGGCGGCTTTCATTCCCTGGGAGGAGAAGAAAAAGCGCAGCATTTCTGCAATACCCGCATCATCTTCGATAATCAGGATTTTGCTGGATTGTTGTTCAGGCATGATAGAAAAAGGCACGTAGTGTCTTCATTGTTTTTGCATGATGCATAATTACATCCGGATAGCATAATGGGCGCAATGGAATCAACCGGTCATAATTCCGGTTACTTAACATTACACTCTATCCGGGGGCCTTGCAAGATGTTTTACCCCTGGAATATGGGGGAGGAAGAGGAGCTCTCCTGGAACGGGTGAGCAAAAAATGGAACTTTACCGGGCTGCGCCGATCCCGGTCAGTATGGTGTAGCCGATGAGCCAGAGGGCCATGAACAGGAGTACGGTCCTGCGGTTTTTTCTCTGCCTGGGAAGGAAAAAAAGGGCGATTATCAAAGAAGCGGGCGCAATGACTCCCGCCCAAAGCGGAGGGAAATAACGCAACAGTTCCTGCAGACCTAAGAAAAACCAGGGGCCGGCAATATGGGTAAGCCCGATCCGGTCGGGCTCCATGGGGGCGGCAAACAGTATGGCCCCGGCAAATACGGCCAGGGTCAGGGGAACATGCAGGCGGAAGGAGGAACGGTATTTTTGCAGATGCGGCCAGACACAGAGGCAACCTATTGCCATGAGGCCTATAAGGTGGTTGACATACACTTTAAGAATACCGTTTGCCGAAATATCAAAGAGAAGAGTATTGAGTGGTTTGCCGATACCGGGAATGGAGAGGGCGATGTGCTCGGCAATGGCCCCTGCCGCCGCCCCGGTGGCATCGCCCCGTAACACATAACCGGTAAACAGAAGGAGAATGGTAACCGGAATGACGGCGCTCAGTCTGATCCATGCAGTTCTATCTGAGGTTTGGTCATTTTTGGCGATGACGGCAAGCAGGTGGCAGAGCAGCAGGAGAAAAAAGGCCTGGCTTGAATAATAGTGCAACGCCCGCCAGAAAGCCCCATAGGGAACGACGAGTTCCAGAGAGGCTGTCGAGTAAAAGGGATCAGTCGGATTGTATTGAAGGGCGACAACTATCCCGGAGAGGATGGAAATGTATAGGCAGATTAAAGAACGACCGCCCCATCGGGCGTGGGTGAAAGCCCGTATGATTGTTCTTCCGGCAGGCGTCATTACAGGGTAACAACATAGTTTTTGATTGTGCCGTCGTCCTTTTTTTGGATCTCAACGGCAAGGGCGGGGAGATTACGTTTTGCCGGACCATGCAGGACCCTGCCCCGGCGGGTAAACCGGCTTTGATGGCAGGGGCATTCAATAATCTGCTTGTCTTCTAAATAGGAGACCCGGCAGCCAAGGTGGGTGCAGGTGCGGGAAACGGCAAAAGGTCCAGCCGGATCGGTAAAGAGAATAAAGTCGCGGTCGGCATGATAGCCGGAAAGGGGAAGTGGTGCGGCAACGGTTACATAGCGGGGTTTAGGTGCAATTCTATAGCCTAAAAAGCGGAGCAGGGGATAGACCAGGAAAAGAGAGCCGGCCGTGCCTGCCCACCTCAGACAACGGTCAAGAAATTTTCGACGCTCTTGGTGGATGTCGGGCTTGGTCGTTTTGGTCGGCATGATAATTTGTAATAATTCACCAAAGGCAGTGTATTTTGCGTCGGCTTAAGGTTGTACCAGACATCGTAAATTGATGCAGAAAACTGCTCATTATTGGATATACAATAACTGTGTTTCGTAGGTGCCCGCCCCCGGAGTCTCGCAGGCTCGCCTACCAGCGGCGGGCACCTACGGAAAAGTATCATTTTATATGGAGTCTAAGTATATGGAGTCTAAGCTGTTCAATTTATTGTATTGCGTATAAACGGATTAAAGCAACACTCGGTTTTTACGAGGTCTGTGTACGATATTTTTTCTTCAAGGCCTGCCGTACATGGTCCGGAACCAGGCCGCTGATATCCCCGTGATGCTTTGCCGCATCTTTAATAATACTTGAGCTGATGTATATCCAGCGCAGACCGGTCATAAGGAAAACCGTGTCCACTTCCCGGGCAAGTTTTCTGTTCATCAGGGCCAGTTGAAATTCATAGTCAAAATCGGAAACGGCCCGCAGGCCGCGAACGATGGCGCAGGCTCTCTGAGACACGGCATAGTCGACAATAAGGCCGTCGGTGGCGTCAACACCCACCCTGTCGTCATCAGGGCCGAAGCACTCCTTGATCAGCCGGATACGTTCCTCAAGGGGGAATAACGGCTGTTTGCCGACATTGATGGCCACGGCGATTATGACCCGGTCAAAAAGGTTCAATGCCCGTTCAACAATGTCAAGATGACCATTGGTGATCGGATCGAATGTGCCCGGATAAACGGCCACGGTGGGTTCGGAAGAGTGGATTTTTGGACAGTGTGTGAGCGGGCACATAATTTATTTTTTAAGGGGAAGATGGGGTATAAAGCCAGATACCGGTTTCTCCATAACGGCGGCTGTCGAAAAGTTTGAGCCGATTCACTCTTTCAGGCAGCAGCTGGTTCTTTTTCTCTTCAACAAGGATAGTCGTACCGTCTGAGATGAGTTCAGAATCTTCTACCATTTCCAGCAGGTTCTCCGCCAGGTTTTTTTCATAGGGAGGATCAAGGAAAATCAGATCAAAGGAAGCTTGGGTGGGAAGATGGGAGTACAGACAGGCAAGACTTGAACTTCGTGACAGGTCGAGTTGAAAGGCGCGCGCCGAGGCATCGGGAAAACAGTGGCGCAGGTTGTGGGCAAGGATCTCCAGGGCCTTGCGGTCACGGTCGACAAAAACAACCGACCCGGCACCTCTGCTCAAGGCCTCAAGTCCATAGGATCCGGTTCCGGCGAAGAGGTCAAGAACATTTGCCCCGATAACGTGATCAGCCAGGATGCTGAAAACCGCTTCACGGACCCTGTCGGTGGTCGGTCGCAATGCACGGTGTTTTTTCCCCGGCCCTTTCAGCGTATGCCCTTTGGCTGTACCGCCGGTGATGCGCATGAGGACAGAGACGGTTTTTCAGGAATCCTGATTTACTTCAAGACGCGCCAGAATAGTTTCCCCCGCCCGAACGTGCTCGCGGAGGGCGACTTCAACTTTTGTGCCGGGCGGGAGGTACAGATCGACCCGGGAGCCGAAACGAATGAGGCCGTATCGATCACCGGCAGCTACCTTATCATCTATTTCCGCCCGGCAGACAATACGACGGGCAATAAGACCTGCCACCTGAACAACGGTGTAGGGGATGCCAGTCGCAGTAACGAGGGAAACAGCGCAGTATTCATTGTGCAGGGCCGCTTTGTCCTTGTCGGCGGAATAAAATTTTCCCGGTTTAAAGGAGATTTCCCGGACTGTACCGGCAAGGGGAATGCGGTTGACATGGACATTAAAAACATTCATGAATATGGAAATCTTCAGACTCTTTCCGGTGAAAAAACGATCATCATCGATCTCTTTGATACAAATGATCTTGCCGTCCGCCGGACAGATCACGGCCTCAGGATCATTGGGGGTGACCCGTGCCGGATCACGGAAAAAATAGATAACAAACAGGGTGACGATCAGTCCGACAAACACAAGCACGACCGGTCCGGTCAGGGCCAGGATGAAGGTGATGAATCCGGACAGGGCGATAAAGGGATACCCTTCACGGGCAAGCGGGATATGCTGTTGTTTCATAGTATATGTTCAGGCGGAATGAACAGGCAGGAAAAAAGAAAAAAGGCATGGCGTCTTGCCATGCCTTGTATTCTGCGGGAGCAGATCATGCGGAAACCTCAATTCAGGGAAAATATTCCTTCCCTGCTCAGTTCTTCGGCGCCCTGGCCGTTGCAATTGTTCCCGTCCGGATGATTTCTTTGATACCGATCGGGCGGAGGATGTCAATGACGGCCTTAATCTTGGTTTCCTGCCCTGTAATTTCAACGGTATATGTCGTCGGGCTGACGTCAACAACTTTACCGCGAAAAATATCGATGATGCGCAGGACCTCGGCCCTGGTGTTTGCCTCAGCCTTGACTCGGATGAGCACCATTTCCCGTTCAACAAATTCGCCCTCTGTAATGTCGGTGACCTTAATGACATCAATCAGTTTATGGAGCTGTTTAGTAATCTGTTCGACGATGGCGTCGTCTCCGCGTGTGACCAGGGTCATGCACGAAACCTTGGAATCCAGGGTTTCCGCCACACAGAGGCTTTCAATGTTAAAACCACGGCCGCTGAACAGGCCGGTCACCCGGGAGAGTGCGCCCGGTTTATTCTGCAGTAATACGGAAAGTGTATGTTTCATTGATTTTTCCTGTATCAAATATTCGTAAATTGGACCGTCTCGGGTTGTTTTTAGACAAGCAGCATTTCCGTGGTTGCCTTACCGGCCGGAACCATGGGGAAGACACCTTCTTCCCGGCTGACGGCAAAATCCATAATAACCAGGTTGTCTGTTGCCAGGGCCTCTTTAATGACCGGTTCAACCTCATCTTTTGTTGTTGCCCGCAGACCGACGGCTCCATAGGCTTTGGCCAGTTCAACAAAATCAGGAGTGACTTCCATAACCGTGGCGGAGTAGCGTTTATTGTAAAACAGTTCCTGCCACTGGCGAACCATGCCCAGGTAGCCGTTATTGAGGATGGCCACCTTGACCGGTGCGTTATATTGGCGGGCAGTCGCAAGTTCCTGGATATTCATCTGAATGGAACCATCGCCGGCAACATCAATAACGGTTTTGTCCGGAAAGGCCAGCTTGGCGCCGATGGCGGCGGGCAGGCCATAACCCATGGTACCCAGGCCGCCGGAGGTCAGTAGTCGTCGTGGTTCGTTGAATTTGTAGAACTGGGCGGCCCACATCTGGTTCTGGCCGACTTCGGTGGTGATGATCGCATCTCCACCCGTCAGCTTATTGAGGACTTCTATCACATACTGTGGTTTGATAATGTCGCCTTCTTCGTGATAGGTCAGAGGATGTTTTTCGTTCCACTGGGCGACCTGTTCAAGCCAGGGTTTATGTTTTTCCTTGATTGCTTTGCCGTCAAACTGTTTTGCGTCGTCAAACCAGCTGTTCATTGCCCGTAGAGCATGCTTGCAATCGGCAACAATAGGAATGTCCACGTCAACATTTTTGCTGATTGAGGTTGGATCAATGTCAATATGGATAATCTCGGCATGGGGTGCAAAGGCATCCAGCCTGCCGGTGACGCGGTCGTCAAAGCGGGCGCCGACCGCAATCAATAAATCGCTTTTGGCCACGGCCATGTTGGAGGCATAACTGCCGTGCATACCGAGCATACCCAGTGACAGCGGATTGGTTCCCGGAAAGCCGCCAAGTCCCATAAGCGTCATGGTGACCGGTATGCTCAGCTTTTCGGCCAGTTCCGTGAGTTCTTTGTTTGCATTTGAAAGGATAACGCCGCCGCCGATATAGAGCATGGGACGTTTGGCCTTCAGACACGCTTTGCAGGCCTTCTCCACCTGACCGGGATGGGGATCGACGGTCGGCTGGTAGGTCTTCATCTTGATTGGTTTTTTGTCGGGAAAAGACATCATTGAGGCAACGACATCTTTGGGCAGGTCGATAAGGACCGGTCCCGGTCGTCCGGAAGAGGCCAGATAAAAGGCCTCGCGAATGGTTGCCACCAGCTCGTTCGGGTCACTGACCAGGTAATTATGCTTGGTACACGGACGGGTGATGCCGACGATATCAACCTCCTGGAAGGCATCATTCCCGATCAGGGCCCTGGGCACCTGGCCGGTGAAGACAACGACGGGAATGGAGTCCATATAGGCGGTGGCAATGGCCGTCACCCCGTTGGTTGCTCCGGGGCCGGAGGTCAGCAGAGCTACCCCGACCTTTCCGGATGCCCGTGCGTATCCGTCGGCGGCATGGACGGCACCCTGTTCATGACGGACAAGAACGTGTTTAATATCGGAATCGAGCAGTTCGTCATAAAGATCAATCACTGCTCCCCCCGGAAATCCGAAAATTGTATCAACTCCTTCTTCCTGCAGGCATTTTATTATGGCCTGCGAACCTGTTATTTTACTCATCGGGTTATCCTTTTACGTTAGTGGCCCAGACGTGCCGGCAGCCGGGTTGGGGAAAATATCTCTGTAGGGTACTTGAAAAATAGATATTTTGTTCAAGTTCAAGGGACAGTAGAAAATAGAAGGGCAGCACATTAAGCATATGTGAGCATTTTATTTTTGCTGTGACACAGAAATCGGGCAAAATTGCAATTTTTCAAGGTGGCCTGTAAATCAGGGACGGCTTGTCTCAGCGTATGGACAAAAAAGCAAATTATATCCGTCCTTATAAAAATTAGGAGTAACGGCGGAATATATAAAAAATGAAATATCCTGTCAAGGTCAAAAGGACCTGATGATAAAGAGAATTCTTCCTGTTAGAAGGAGGAATTACCGGGACAACCGTACTGCCGGACCGGATGCGCTTTTGTTCCTCTTCCTCTCTGCATGTGAGGATTTTTTTCGTCGATTATGGTAACATAAAGCATGTCTATAAAAATTCTGACAACCCCGCATATGGATCGCTGCATAGGCTGTCATTCGTGCTCCCTGGCCTGTGCCCGTCTGGTGAATAAAAAAATTTCCTGGGAAACCGCCGGTATACGAATTCAGAGTTCCGGCGGCCTGTCATCAGGTTTTGTCGCCCGTCACTGCCTTGCCTGCGATCCACCTCCCTGCGCCGCCGTTTGCCCTACCGATTGTCTTCGACCAAGAATCAGCGGAGGCGTCACAATAAGACGTAAGCTCTGTATTCAGTGTGATTCCTGTGTCGCTGCATGTCCTGTGGACGCGATTTCCCGCGACAGGACTGGGAATATTTATCTCTGCATTCATTGCGGACTATGTGTCGATTTTTGTCCGCATGACTGTCTTGAAATGCAGAGTATAAAGAAGGAAGCAGGGGAGGAGAAGCTGTGAATCCGGAAATATTTCGTATCCTGGTCGTGGATCTGACCACCGGCAAGGGGCAGGTCCGGAAAATCGACGAACGGGCGAATAGTGTTGGTGGTTCCGGACTGGCGGCGCTGCTTTTTGAACAATATGGTGACCCCAAACGTCCCTGGCATGATCCGGATCAGCCTTTCATCCTTGCCGTTGGCCCCCTTACCGGACTTTTTCCTTTGATGAGCAAGACCGTCAGCAGTTTCAAGTCTCCCTACCATGATCAGTATACCGAGAGCCATGCCGGAGGACGTTGCGCCCTGGCGCTCAGGTTTGCCGGTTATGATGCCCTGGTTCTGCGCGGCAGGGCCGCCTCGCTGTCTTGCCTCAGCATAGGCGCCAATCATCTGCAGTTGCAACCAACCGGTTTTATGGCCGGAATGGATGCCATGGCCACGGGGAAACTGATGCGTCGAATGTTCAGGAAAAACTCAGGCCATAGATCCATGCTTCGTATCGGTCCGGCCGGTGAAAAGGGTCTTGCCATGGCCTGTATCAATGTTGATACCTATCGTCATTTCGGCCGGCTTGGGGGAGGTGCGGTTCTGGGGCGGAAAAATATCAAGGGAATCGTCATCCAGGGCGATGATAATTTTTCTCTGCCTTCTGATAAGGATTATTCCAGTCTGGTTGCCCGGGTTCACGCCATGGTGACCGACACGGACATGCTGCGTAAATATCATAATCTTGGTACACCCGCAAATCTGCAGACTCTAAATGATATTTCTTCGCTGCCCTGGCGCAATTTGCAGCAGACTTCCGACCCGGGAATTACCGGTATAACCGGAAAACGATTTGCTGATGAGACCCTGCTTCGTAATGGAGCCTGTGCAGGCTGTCCGGTCGGTTGCATTCATATCGGCTGTATTCGGGAAAAATTTGAAGAGAAAGACAACCGTTATCTCTATCATCAGGTAGCCTATGATTATGAACCCATCTTTGCCGCCGGCTCCATGCTTGGGATAACCAATACCTTTGATGTCCTTCGTATTCTGGATGTGATGGAAAAAGTCGGGGTTGATTCAATGTCGGCAGGTGTTGCCCTGGCCTGGGCTACTGAAGCTGTTGACAAGGGACTTCTTTCGGAGAAAGAAACCATTGTTTCACTGCAGTTCGGTAAGACTGAAGGGTATATTCAAGCCGCACAATTGCTGGGAACCGCTGCCAATACCTTTTACAGGCTCCTGGGGCGGGGAACAGGTGCTGCGGCCAAACAGTATGGCGGCGTTGATTTTGCCTGCGTCCTCGGACAGGAAATGGCCGGTTATGCCACCGGAGAGGTTTTTTTTGCCGCGCAATCTTTGGGGTTCAGACATTCCCATCTTGATACGGGCGCATATTCCTATGACCAGAAACATGCGGACAAAGACCCTCAGGCCGTGATTGATTTTCTTCTTGCCGATGAGGCGTGCCGCTGTCTTCTCACCTCAATGGTTTCCTGTCTTTTTGCCCGTTCGGTCTATACCGAAGAAGTATTATCGGATTGCCTGCGGGTGAGCGGCTATGCCGACATGGTTGAAAACTTGACCAGCTGTGGCCGGGAGATACGTGCCCGGCGGTGGCGTCTACGTTTTGCCACCGGATTCAGGCCGGAACAGATTTCCCTGCCTAAACGGTTTTACAGGGTAAAGACCTGGAAAGGCCCTGTGGATACCGGATATTTGGACCTGTTGAAAAAAGAATATGGAAACCGTATCGCCGCATTGGCTGCTTCGGCCGGATAACCGTGCATGAATGTCATACGTAAACCCTTTGACGACCGACAACATCTCTCCGTCGCTTTGGCCGATCATATTGGAAAATTGCTGATTCGTGCCGTTGCAAAAAAGGGGGCGGCAAGTATGGTGGTCTCCGGCGGCTCAACGCCGAAACCGCTTTTTGAGCAACTTTCCGAGCTTGATATCTGTTGGGAGCATGTTGTCATTACCCTGGTGGATGAACGGTGGGTGGATAGGGAGAAGAAGGATTCCAACGAACATCTCGTTCGGGCCCATCTGTTGAAAGGCCGGGCCGCAAAGGCAACCTTTATCGGTATGAAGAATGAGGCCTTGACTGCGGCCGCAGGAGTGCAGCAGTGTGAACGGCGCCTGCGGCAGGTGCCCCGTCCCTTTGATCTGGTGATACTCGGCATGGGCAATGACGGCCATACCGCATCTCTATTTCCCGGAGCCCGACAACTTGCCGCAGCAACGGCCATGGATTCGGGAAAAATATGCATGGCCCTCACCCCGCCTGCCGCCTCCCATGACCGTATGACGCTGACCCTGCCGGCAATTCTTGCCGCTAACCGGATCTTTCTTCATATAGTCGGAACCGAAAAGCTGAAGGTCTTGAAACAGGCCCTGGCCGCCGGCTCGCCGGAGGCCATGCCCATACGTTTTGTTCTCATGCAGGAGCAGGTGCCGGTAACTATCTACCATGCCCCATGATCTTTTTGCATTTAGCGAATCTATACTTGTCCGGTTCTTTTAAAGAAACCCCTATGACTCTTCCTGTTCAATGCCTGCCTGTTGACAGGGCAGGGTGAAAGAGAAGACCGCGCCGCCGTCCGTATTGTTCTCCGCCCATATCCTGCCGTCATGGTCGCTTATGATTTGTCGGCAGATGGCCAGACCCAGACCGGTACCGCCGGAACCGGTTTTTGTCTCGGAACTCTGGATGAATTTATCAAAAATTGCGTCAAGTTCATCTTCCGGGAGACCGATACCCTGATCTTTCACCATGACTTTGAGAAAGCGTTGGTCATTTTCAAACACCGTACAGGTCGCAAAGAGGATCCGCCCACCGGATTTGGAGAATTTCACGGCGTTTGACAGCAGGTTGCGTAATACCTGGTCGATTCTGTCCCGATCAAACAACAGATACCTGCATTCCGATCGGATTTGTTTGTCTATATGGAGCTGTTTTTCCTCGGCAATCGGCATAAACTCAGCCAGCACAATATCGATCTGTTCTTCAATATCATTGAGCTGATGAATATATTCCATTTTGCCCGACTCCAGTTTGGCCAGGTCGAGTAGATCGTTCAACAGGGCCATCAGCCGTTCACCGCAGGCATCGATTTCCGTAAAGTATTCCAGGAGTTTCTCCGGCGGAACCCTGCCGATGCGTTTTTTGCCGAACTGGGCATAACTGAGGATTCCATGCATGGGAGTACGCAGCTCATGGCTCATGTTGGCAAGAAATTCCGTTTTTGCCCGGTTGGCAAATTCCGCCGCATCCCTGGCGGCAACGGCTTCCAGGGCCATTTCTTCCAGTTCCCTGTTCTTGGCCGCGATTTCAAGGGTCCGTTCCCTGACCTTTTCCTCCAGCTCCCGGCGGTGGTCGGCCAGTAGGAGGTCCCGCTGTTCGATTTCCGTGAGCATGTTATTGAAGGCATCGGCAAGCAGGCCGAATTCGTCTTTTCGGTTTTGTCGCATGCGATGGGTATAATCCTTTTTGATCGTGACATATTCCATTGTATTGACAAGGTCCAGTAAAGGGGCGGAAAAGACCCTCTGCAGGATTGCGGCCAGCAGGAGGACAAGGGTGAAAATCAGCAGAGATGAACCGATAAGGGCGATATAATAACTACGTAATAGAGTGTGAACCCGCTGCATATTGTCAACGAGATGAATAACGCCGATGGTTTCGCCGTCTTTGACCAGTTTTTTAAAGAGATGCAGGTGACCTGACCCATCAATAGAGTGAAATTCCTTCATTCCATCCGAAGATAGAATTTTTTTCAGTATCTGGAGGTGGTTCCGTCCTTCCACGCCGGTCAACTGCCAGGGTGCGCTTCCTGAACTCCACCTGGCGAAAACCCGGCCCTGCCGGTCGTGGATGCACGCGCCTATGATGTCCTGTTTGATTTTTAACGATGCCAGAATTTTTTCGGCCGCATCTCTGTCCTGAAAGAGAATGGCGGCGCTGCTGTGCCAGCCGGCCATATCCGCCAGGGAACGAAGCTCGTCGGTTGCCGCAGTCGTGGCGAGCCGTTTTTCCTTGATCCCCACCAGGCCGAAGGCAAAAAGCAGGGTGATGGCTGCCGTCAACGCCATGATCAGGATTAATTTTACCC
Source organism: Desulfobulbaceae bacterium (assembly GCA_011322715.1). Classification (GTDB taxonomy): domain Bacteria; phylum Desulfobacterota; class Desulfobulbia; order Desulfobulbales; family Desulfobulbaceae; genus DRLX01. Next base: position 6,763 of record DRLX01000508.1, on the reverse strand, counting down.
GGATGGGCAGATCATTCAATCGCAGGCTCATTGTCGGTGTTCTCTAATGTATGAGTGAACGATGGTTGCCAGTTCAAGAAGACTGGAACTGAGCTTGAGGCCCGAGCGGCGGACAGCCTCAGGGTTGATGCGAAAGCGTATCCTTCCCTGCCTGAGAAAAAACGTAATCATCCCGCCTGCCTGTGTAAATTCTTTGGTTTCTCCTATGGTCAGAATCGGCCTGTCGGCGATGGCCCCCATAATTCTTGACATCTTTGTCCTGGTTTCTCTGTTCACAAACAGCAGGTCACAGTCGTCAAGGCCGGTGAGGTTATCTACCCATTTAAGTTCAATGGTCCTGCCCTCGACTGTTTTTCCACGAATTCCGGCAAATGATTCAAGTATTGATTCATCACCCATGAGACAGAGGCACATGCCCTTTTTCTTCTGTTTGGAAACGGAATCCTCGGGCCAGCGGGTGAATTTGGCAAAGTTTCGCACCATGGCCGCTTTAACGGTATATTCCGGGCCGACCTCTGCCGAGACAACAGTGGTTCCTACCTGGACCGTCAGCAGGAGAATAATGGCGATGATGATGGGATAAAAAGATATTTTCATGCAGGGCGGGACCAGTGTATTTCGCTGTCGGTCAAGGGAAATTGTTGAAAAATCGTTTTCATCACCAATGATATCTCAGATTGAAAAAGACACTTGGCTCAACGTCGACCGGTGTTGCGATAATCGACGGAACGTCCCACTCCACGCCGCTGTTGAACAGGTTCTTGAAACCGACGGAAAGCGTTCCCTGCGGTGAAAAGTGATAATTTATATTGCCGTCGGCCCGAAAATGACCATCCGTCCGCCGGGGGCTTGAATATTTTGTGGTAACGTTATTATCGTGGGACGGTTCGTAAAGAAAAAACAGGGAAAGGTCCAGTGCGTCGCTGAAGGTATACCGACTGTTCAGGGTGATTTTATAGTCGGGCGCATACTGGTCATTGATATTTCCCCGATAGATGGAGTCCTGTTCTCTGGAGTGCCTGTGGAACCAGGTCAGGCCCAGGTCTGAATGCAGGGCCTTGCCGACATCTATTCCCAGGCTCATCTCCGCGCCCCATATCGTTGATTTGATATGGTTTGTATAGAGCTGGTCAATTCTGGTCGTGGGCCCCATTTGAGTAATGCGCAGTTCCGTAGGATCAATAACAATTTCATCTCGTATCCGGCCGTAGAAGGTGGAGGCATCAAGAAAGACCCCCTCACCAAGCAGCGAGCGGAGGCCGATTTCCCAGGAGTCATTTTTTTCCGGATTAAGCGCAGGATTGCCGGTCTGATAAATATATGTGTTGTCCTTGACTGCGGCCAGCCCGGAAATGTCGGTCATGAGGTAGGAGGGAAACTGGTACGACCTGTTATAACTTCCCCAGGCAAGGGTGTTTTTATTCAGATGATGCGACAGGCGAAAGGACGAGGAAAACAGGCCGTTATTATCCTGGACAATGGTGAATCGTTCATAGCGCAGGCCGAGATTAACGGTGGTTGTGTCGGTCAGGCGGCTTTCATGGTCTATGGTCAGGTTGATCAGGGAATCGGTGATTTTTTCGTGGCGTTGCTCCAGGAAGCGCTGAGGCGGAATTTTGGAGAGATAATGACGGTAATTGACGCCGAACTGGGTCCGGTGACCAGGGGCAAAGAGATGGCTGTACCGCATTTCCACATCTCCCAACTTCTGTTGGATACCCGGAGCTTCGGCAATGGCAAAATCGGCTGTATAGTTATGAATAAATCCCTTGGCTGAGAATTTGTCTTCCCCGAATGTTCGATTCAGGGAAATACTGCTGTCAAAGCCGTGATTTTTTTCATCGTCGACAATGCCGGTATAGCCGCCGGTAACATCGCTTGCCAGATTGCCGAATACCCGTCCGCTGAGATTTAAATTCCAGTCGGCAAGATTGGTGTCGTAGCGTCCTGAAATGTAGCCGTTTGAATAGGTTGAGGGGTCATCTGACCATCCCTGGTCCCGTTCGCCGTGTGCGGACAATCGCAGGAAACCCGTCGACGTCACTGCATGCAGGCGAAAAGGGGCATGCAATCCGCCGCCTACGCCGGCCCTGGCCACTGGTTCCGAGTCCGGTGTTCGGGTAATGATATTTATCACACCGCTGGAAGAGTTTGTGCCCCAGGTCGTACCGCCGTCGCCCCGGATTATCTCGATCCGTTCTATATCCTCAACCGCAATCGGCAGCATGGACCAGAGCACATTGGCGGTGGTCTGGTTGTAGTATGGGTTACCGTCGATCAGGACCAGAAGGTTGGTGTTGAACATCTGGATATCGTTGCGGATGGCGACAACGGTTTCCCTGCTTGATATCTGTTTGACAAAGACCCCGGGAACCCTGACCAGCAGATCGGGAATGGTCTGCGCACCGGACCGTTCGATTTCCTGCCGGTCAATAACGGTGGTTGCCGCCGGCAGCTCAAAAAAATGCTGGGGACGTTTGTTGAGGGTTTCTACCTTGACCTGAAGGAGTTGCTTGAGATCAAGATCATAGATGTCCCTGTCGTCTGTTCTTCCCGGAACGGGCCGGGAAAAGAAAGACAATAGAAATATCAACGCTGTTGCAGGTATTTTGTGTTTGTTCATCATAATCTATGAAGAAGAGTACACATGAGGTTCCCATGGGTTACTTGCCCGTTTCGATGGCGGCTCTTTTGGGGAGAAGAACAAAAAAGGTTGCACCGCCGTTTTCGTTGTTTTCCGCCCAGATCTTACCGTGATGGGCCTGAATGATCTGGTTACAGATTGCCAGGCCGAGGCCGGTTCCGCCGGCGCCGCTTTTAGTGGTCGAGCTTTGGATAAATTTATTAAAAATTGTTTCAATCTCAGATGGTGGAATGCCGATTCCCTGGTCGTGAATGGAAAACCTGAGGGCCGGTTTGCCGTCAGGTCCATGTGAGTTGTGAACGTCTTGTGCCACCTGAATGGTGATTTTTTTCCCGGCTTCGGTAAATTTCAGGGCATTGGAGAGCAGGTTGCGCATAACCTGGCCGATACGGGCATCATCAAATTTTCCGATGAGCGGTGTTTCAGGTGCCTTGAGGATGAGATGGATGCCTCTTTCTTCGGCGGCCGCCTTAAATTCTGTAACCGCCTCCTTAATGGTGCTGGTGATGTCATGCTCTTTCATGGCATAACTCATGCTGCCGGCTTCCAGTTTGGCGAGATCAAGGAGGTCGTTGAGGAGCAGGGTCAGCCGTTCGCCGCTGTCCCTGATTTCCTGGAAATATTCGGCAAGCTTTTGCAGGGGAACCTTATCGATGCGCCGCAGGCCGAAATTGGCGTAGCTGAGAATGGCGTGCATCGGGGTACGCATTTCATGGGACATATTGGCGAGAAATTCGGATTTCGCCAGGTTGGCCTGGTGTTCTTTCTGCAGGGCTTCCTGCAGGCTTTTTCTTGTATGCAGGAGGTCAAGGTGTTGTTTGATTCGTATCCTGAGCAACTCCGGCTGCACCGGTTTGGCGATGTAGTCAATGGCACCAAGGCTGAGACCCTTGTATTCCCCTCCCTCTTCGAGAAGAGAGGTGAAGAAAATAACCAGGATGTCCTTTGTTTCCGGATTTTCCTTGAGACGTCTGCATACCTCGTAGCCATCCATTTCAGGCATGACGATATCAAGGAGGACAAGTTGCGGCTGGGGATGGGCTGCGGCAATGTGTAATGCCTGGGCACCGTTTTCCGCCAGACTCACCTTGTATTCATCTTCAAGCAGAAGATTGAGATATACTCGATTAGTTTCATTGTCCTCGACGACAAGAACATGGTCTTTGTTCATGATAGATCCGGATTGGAGTTCATCCTTGTCCAAAGGGTAAAAATAATCAGGCCTGGCGGCAGGGTTGTACGCTTTTCAGGGCTTCGAGGAGTTCATCCATACCGAATGGTTTAGATAAATACTGATCAGCGCCCGCTGAAAAGCCGTTATCAACTTCATTCTGCATGGCCCTGCCGGAGAGCATGATGATTTTCGTTGCCTCGTATTCGGGACTATTCTTTATCCGTCGGCAGACCTCGTATCCATCCATTCCCGGCATCATAATGTCGAGAAGAATAACATCAGGTTGAAATTCCGGCAGGATGGCCAGGCATTCTTCACCCGACGTTACCGAAGTCGTCGTGTACTCATCTTCAAATTCAAGAATTTCAAGAAGAATTTTTATATTGGTTTGTTCATCATCAACGATGAGTACTTTTGTTTTCTGTTCCATTTGTTGTGTCCTTACCTATTTGCCGTAGCGATCATATATTGGGTATACTGTTTATCTTCTTCCAGAATGTGGCCAAGTAGCCAGTCCCGCAGGAAGCGGTAAAATTTAGGGCCGACATCGGATTCTTCGGCTACAATTTTCTGCTGGAAGGCGCTGATCTCCTGTGTCAGTCGGGCGTGTAGTTGTTGATGTGCTGCAAGATTCGGAAACCCGGCCTCTTTCATGGCTGCTTCCTCGGAGGAAAAATGAAACTCCGTATAATCAATGAGTCGGGCAACTGCATCGCTTACGGCCGTGATGTTATCTTTGTCCCGGACGATGACAAACATCCTGTTTATCAATTCAACCAGATGACGATGTTCTTTGTCAAACTTCTCAATACCGACCGAATAGGAATCTCTCCATTTAATGAGTGGCATGGTGTTATTCTCCGGATATGTTGTTCATGGTCCTGATGATCTTCGAATGCGGGTACGGAAAGGGTCAACATCTCAAGGGAAGAATCATAAAAGAAGACAGGCTTCTTTGTCTCGTTCACTGAGCTCAAAACTATCTGTTTCGATAAAGTCATCGCTGTTTTTCCGTTTTATCTGCTCAAATTCATCTCTATGCTGTAAAAAAAGGTCGGCCAAGATCGGATCAAAATGTTTTCCACGTTCTTTTTCGATGATGTCAAAGGCAACACTGAACGGATACGGGTCCTTGTAAGGCCTTCTGGATGTTAAGGAGTCAAAAACGTCGGCTATGGCCACAATGCGACCTTCCAGTGGTATTTCCTCACCGCGGAGACCGGCCGGATATCCGCTGCCGTTCCATTTTTCATGATGGGTCAGGGCAATATCCCTGGCCATGCGCATAAGGGACGAATCATGGCCGTCCAGCAGGCGGGCGCCAAGGACCGTATGACCGGTCATTATTTCCCATTCTTCTGCTGTGAGCTTGCCGGTTTTCAATAAAATGGCATCGGGGATTGAAATCTTGCCGACATCATGCATGGGGCTGGCATTGAGCAGCAGCTCCTGGTGCTCCTTGTCAAGGCCGTACAGTTGTCCGAGTTTCATACACATTTTACTCATGCGGATAATATGGTTGCCTGTTTCATTGTCACGATATTCGGCGGCCATGCCGAGACGGCGAACGATTTCGAGCCGGGTGGCGTCCAGTTCGGCCGTTCGTTCAAGGACTTTATGTTCCAGGATCTCATTCTGTTCCCGTATCTTGTCTTCCGCTTTTTTCATCCGGCACAGGGTGTTCACCCTGGCCTCCAGCTCTTCCTCGGAAAATGGTTTGGTCAGATAGTCATTGGCTCCGTGATTGAGGGCCCGGACAACATCTTCGGTGGTGTTTCTGGCGGTCAGCATAAGGACGGGGATGTGTTGAATGGCGGTATCAGCGCGTAATCTACTGAGCATTTCCATACCATCCATGACCGGCATCATAATGTCGAGCAGGATCACATCCGGCGAAAGGCTCCTGGCCATCTCCAGGCCCATCCGGCCGTTTTCGGCGGCCACTACCCTGAAATCAGCCATCTCCAGGATCTCTCGACAGATTTTGATATTGCGTTTGTTATCATCGACAACCTGAATAAGTCCATTTTCCATGCTGTGCACCATATTATTTTTTCGATTGGGATGTATTCCCTGCCCTTTGGGGGCTACAACTTTTACAATATTTGGACTTTAGATGAGTCCATCAATTTTGATCCTCCGCGAAAACCGGTAGAACAAAGGAAAATATTGTCCCGCCGTCCGGATTGCGGCGTGCGCTGATTGCCCCATGATGATCCTGAACAATCTGCCTGCAGATAGAAAGACCCATGTCCGTACCATAGGCATCACCTCTGGTCATACTGTTGTGGAGAAACTTGTCAAAAATCTGATTGATTTCTTCTTCCGGAATACCAATACCCTGGTCGATGACGGATATTTCCACCGTTTTTTCTTTTATTCTGTTTCCAGGTGGTTGTATCCTCACCCGGATCGTGTCACCGGGACTGGAGAAGTGAATGCCATTGACGACAAGTATGCGCACAACTCGGTCAAGCCATAATCGGTCAAAGAGAACCGGAACCGGCTGCTCAGGCATACTTGTCACCAGGGTTATTTGCTTTTTCTCGGCGAGATGGGCAAGTTCATCAACAACGGTTTCCACCTCACCGACGATATCCCGTGGCTGCAGGTCATACTCAACTCTGCCTGCCTCAAGTTTGGCCAGCTCGAGAGAATCGTTGAGCAGATTGAGTAACCGCTTGCCGCTGCCTTCTATTTCATGAAAGTATTCTTTCAGCTTTTCCCTCGGCGTCTTGTCTATTCGTTTCAAGCCGAAACGGGCATAACTGAGAATACCATGCATGGGAGTACGTAATTCGTGGGAAATATTTGCAAAAAATTCTGATTTTGCCTGGGTGGCGACCTCGGCGGAAATTTTGGCCAGTTGTAACTTTGTTACCTGATTTTTGAGCTCATTCACCTCGTTCTGCCGACAAAGGTGATGATTGATCCTGTAGGCCAGG
>DRLX01000507.1 GCA_011322715.1 Desulfobulbaceae bacterium | reverse complement strand
AAGGAGCATTGGTATTCCATCAGGCTGGCGGTGCCGGTGACCGGCGCTTTTCGGGTCAGGAAATAGGGGAAACGCATCTCCATTCCTGCCTGTTCAGCCTGCAGTTGCCTGCGGACATCGGTCAGTAATTCCGGAAACACCTTGGCATGTATGTCTCTGCGGTATTTTGTCAGGATGTCGGTAAAGACGGAAATGCAGGACCCTCTCAGGCTGCGGGGCATCTTTGCCTGCAGAGAAATGGTGGCAATGGTTTGCCGGCGTGCGCCTGTTTTTTCCCGGATGGAGACCGGACAGGTGAAGTTGTTTATACCCACAGCGTCGAGTTTCATGGCCTTCCCATACTGTATTTTTATACCATCCTCAAGAAAAGAAGTTTGACGGCGTCGTAAAAACTTCGATCTACGGCGTCTTTTCCCCGGCTATTCGTGGGCTACTGCACATGTAGAGTCGAGGTCCGTCACGGGACACTGCTCCTCGAAGTCTTCGCTTATCTGTATATTTGTATTTTTACTTGGCCATCTTTACCTGCTCTCCATATTTTTTGCGAGTTTATCAAGTTTGCCGGTGAAGGAAAAATTTTGGCCTGCGGCCTTCCGGCGTCGGATTACGTTGGTTTGTTTGAAGGCGGCGGTAAAATATGGTAGGCTGTATTCTCATGTATGGCGCCGGGAGAAAGAGAAACGGGAGTTGTTGTGGCGGTGGACAAGATTCGCATAGACAAATGGTTATGGGCGGCGCGATTTTTCAAGACCCGCTCTCTGGCCGCCAGGGCCGTAACCGGTGGTCATGTCCATGTCAATGGTTTGCGGGTGAAGGCGGCGCGTCCGGTTCAGCCTGGTGACAGGCTTCATATACGGCGTGGTGAAGAGGAGTTTACCGTTATCGTTCAGGCGCTGAGCGGGAAAAGGGGCCCTGCAAAAACAGCGGTAACTCTGTATGAGGAAACAAAAGAATCCATTGTCGCCCGGGAGACCGCCCGAGATGAGAGACGTCTGATTCATGCTCAGGCGGCACGTCCCGATCGTCGCCCGGATAAACGGGAACGGAGAAAGATAAGAAAATTTTTACGTAAAGATTAACAGCTGAGGGAAATAATGAAAAAAGTAGAACGGGCATTAATCAGTTTGACGGACAAGTCCGGAATCGAGGATTTCGCCAGGGCCCTGACCGAGTTAGGCGTGGAAATTCTTTCCACCGGCGGCACGGCAAAAAAGATGCGGGACGCTGGTGTCGAGGTAACTGATGTTGCCGATTTCACAGGGTTTCCGGAGATGCTTGATGGCCGGGTAAAAACCCTGCATCCTTTGGTTCATGGTGGAATCCTCAACCAGCGCGAAAATCCTGATCATCAGAAGCAATGCAGGGAGCATGGAATTCGCGATATAGATATTGTGGCGGTCAATCTGTATGCCTTTGAAAAAACCGTAGCTGATCCAAACTGCAGCTTGGCCGATGCCATTGAAAATATTGATATTGGTGGCCCGACTTTGTTGCGGGCTTCGGCCAAAAATTTCCGAGATGTGACGGTGATCGTTGATCCTGCTGATTATGAGCAGGTTCTTGCCGAGATCAAAAAGACCGGCAACACAACATTAAAGACCAGATTTCGGCTTGCAGTCAAAGTCTTTCAGCTGACATCCGCCTATGATACCACTATTGCCGACTGGTTGGTTAAGGTCGATGTGGACACTAATTCCTATTTTGCCGGAGAAGAATAGAAAAATGCTGAAAATGGCGGTGCTGCTGTCCGGCAGCGGTAGGACTCTGGACAATTTTCATGATCGCATTCAAATAGGAATCCTGCACGCGGAAATACAGGTGGTCATCTCCAGCTCGGCCGATGCCCTGGGATTGGAAAAGGCTCGAAAATACGGCTATCCCGCCTTTCATGCAGTTGGTAACCCCGCCGTTAATGAGATCCTTGGACGTTATGATATAGAGCTCATCGCGCTTGCAGGGTATCTCAAGCTGTATGAACCGCCGTCGCACCTGCTCAGGGCGGTTCTTAATATTCATCCCTCATTGATTCCCTCCTTTTGCGGGCCGGGTTTTTACGGTCATCACGTGCATGAGGCGGTCAAGGCCAGGGGGTGTAAGGTCAGTGGTTGCACGGTTCATTTCGCCAATGAGGTTTATGACGAGGGACCGATTGTGGTTCAGAAATGCGTCTCTTTAACTGATGCCGACACACCCGATGATATTGCCGACAAGGTTTTTGCCAAAGAATGCGAGGCCTTTCCCGAAGCCATTAACATGGTTGATCACAAGGGGATCGATTATTTTTGGGACAAGGGCTGATTTATCCAGGGTGCCGTGAAAAGTGAGAATTTTCGTTCGAGGTCAAGGAGTGTGGAAATTAAAAAGCGCATCATATTACACAGATGTGAGTATCTTTTATCTCCCTGTGACGTAGAGATTGCGCTAAAAGGCAATTTTTCAAGGTGGCCTCCACTTCTCCCTAATCAAGCCACAATGAGGTTTCCTCTTTAAGGAGACACAAGGTGACAGCAATGACAACCCAGACCATAATGACCGCTCGGGATATAGACCGCAGTATTGACCGGATCAGTCTTGAGATTCTTGAAAAAAATCACGGTATTGACGAGTTGGCCATCGTCGGCATTCATACCGGTGGCGTATTTCTTGCTGATCGAATTCATCGGAATATTCTCGCCCATGAACAGGGTGATATGCCCCTTGGCGCACTCGATATCACCCTGTATCGGGACGACTGGAGCCTGATTTCCCAAAATCCCATTGTGCGGACGACCGACATAGACTTCCAGGTGGAGAATCGCCGGGTTGTATTGGTGGATGATGTCCTTTTTACCGGTAGAACCATTCGGGCGGCCATGGATGCAATTATGGATTACGGCCGCCCTCTCTCCATTCAGTTGGCGGTGCTGATTGATCGAGGCGGCAGAGAATTACCCATCGGGCCGGATTATATCGGTTTGTGTGTCAGTGCCGATGCAGATGAACAGGTGGATGTGCTGCTCAGCGAAAAAGACGGCCGTGATGAAGTCGTCCTGCATGGAGCCGAAGCCTGAAATGTCCACTGTGTCCGCCTCGCCCCGGCCAACGGATCTTGCAGCTATCTGTCATCGTGTACGGGAAAAGTCGGAGAGTTACGAAAAATATAATTTCAGTAGTAAATTCAATGAATTCTTAAAGGCTTTCTTTGATCTGGCACAGGAGTTTGATTCTCTGGAGGATTTTTATCGGATCTGCGTAGCCGTGCCGCTGGAAATGACGGACCTGGCAAGCGCCTTGTATCTCAAGAAGAAGGGCGAGGACTCGCTGCGGCTTGCCTGTGATAGTGAACATGGAATTCCGGCCGATCCGGTCGCCGCCGACAGCGCTATCCGTCTCCAGGATTTTCCATACGAGACCGGGCGGAGATATGTTATTCCCATTTGCAGCAAGCAGCCGGAAGGCGTTGCCGCTCTAAAGAAGACGAATGATGTCCCAGGGCAACGGAGAACGGAATTATGGTCGGGAGAAACCGGATTTTGCGGCATGGGCCGACTTCTCGGTATGTTTGCCGTGGGGCCGTTGACCGCACTTTCCGCATCGGATAAGTTTTTCTTTGTCAAGTATGTCAACAGGATAGGATTTAATCTTGATAATCGCCTCATCGCCCGCCAGAATATTGATCATTTGAAGTTTATCAATTCCCTTGTCATGGATATTGAGCACAATGTTATTGTGCCTAATATGTATTTTCTTCATCTTTTCAATCAGTTGCGCAGGAAAATTTTTGAGTTGCAGCAGTTTGAAGACGAGTTGAAGGATACGATATCCTGTGATGAGGATATCTCCTGCCGTAATAATTGCATCGACCGTTGCAGCCGGATTCGGGAAGATCTGATGCGCTACCATCAGGAACTGGTCAAGCATCATGCCAATATCAGTTTGTTTCTGGAAAGTCTGTTCAGGCGCGAGCATTTTGAAAAAGGACACCTGGTTCTGCATCCGAAACGCTGCTTTGTGGAAAAAGAGATTATTCTTCCCCAGCTTGAACATTATGCCGCCCGTATTCGGGCCGCCGGCATAACGGTAGAACGTCCGGCCAACATGCTGGATGAGGAATTTCAGATAATGGTGGATGTCGGGCTGTTGGCCCAAGTGTATGCCAACCTGTTTTCCAATGCTGCAAAATATACACGGGAGATCAAGTCCAATGGCGGTGTCTCCCGTAAGGCCATGGCCTATGGTCGTGAAATTGTATATAATTTTCCTGAAACTGGTCAGCAGGGGATAAAGTTTAATGTTTTTACCACCGGTCCTCCTTTTTCAGTGGAAGAGGGCAATAACCTTTTTGCGGAAGGCAGGCGTGGCCAGGGCTGTGAAAATATTCCCGGCACCGGCCATGGGCTCTCTTTTATCCGTCATGTGATCGAACTGCACGGAGGCACGGTTGGATATGAAAGCACACCTGAGGGCAATAATTTTTATTTTATCCTGCCTCTACCTCCATCCGGCTATCAGGCCTCTTCCTGACTCCTCATCAATTTCCGACAAGCGGATATATAACTTTTTGTTCATTTTTTTATGAATCAGGTACCTCTTATCGTCCACAGTGACTGGTCCCGCAGTTGGGGCGGCCAGGAAATACGGACGCTGACTGAACTGCGGGCCATGAAGGCGCATGGATTTCGGGTCGGCTTGATTGTTCGAGAGGGTGCTGAACTGGCCACACGGGCAAAGGTGGAAGGGATACCTGTTTATTTCATTGATTTTTCGTCCAAATTTAATGTGTCCGCATGGAGAGACCTCTATCGACTGATCAGGCGTCTTCGGCCGGCCGTCATTAATACTCATTCTTCGGAAGATTCCTGGATGGCCGGTTGTCTGGCCCGGCT
>DRLX01000506.1 GCA_011322715.1 Desulfobulbaceae bacterium | reverse complement strand
GATACCCATCTGAGTCTTTACCAGCAAGGAGAAATGTAGAGTGCGACCGACCGACACTGAAAATTATAAATATTTTCTCAAAGTTATCGACTGCCAGTATGCCTGCCCGGCCCACACGCCGGTGCCCGAATACATTCGCCTTATAGCCGGCCGTGATTATACCGGCGCCTATATGATTAACTGGCAGTCAAATGTTTTCCCCGGCATCCTTGGCCGGATCTGTGACAGGCCCTGCGAACCCGCCTGCCGCCGCAGCAGAGTAAAAGATCAACCGGTGGCCATCTGCAGGCTCAAGCGGGTGGCGGCTGATTTTTGTCAGGATATTCTTCCCCTGCTGCCACAGGTACCGGAGCAGAAAAACGGCAGACGTATCGCCCTCATCGGTGCCGGCCCTGCCTCTCTGACGGTCGCCCGTGATCTTGCCGTGCTCGGATATGAGATTGACCTCTTTGATGCGCAGGCAAAGGCGGGTGGATTTATGCGCAGCCAGGTACCTTCGTTCCGACTGCCGGAAGAGGTCCTGGACACCGAGGTCAATTATATTCTTCGCATGGGAATTTCCACCCATTTCAATCAATATATTGATGATTTTGAAGAAATACGGCAAAAAAACTACGATGCCGTATTCATCGGCACCGGCGCTCCCCGGGGCCGTGATCTTCCCGACCTGCCCGGACGCACGGAGGGAGATGCATCAATCTTTATCGGCATTGAATGGCTGGCGGGTGTAGTGTTTGGCCATGTACAGCAGGCAGGCCCTAAAGTGCTTGTCCTTGGTGGCGGCAATACGGCCATGGATTGCTGCCGGACGGCGAGAAGACTTGGTGGAAGCGATGTAAAAGTCGTTGTCCGCAGCCCGCAGGCCGACATGAAGGCTTCAAAATGGGAAATCGAAGATGCAATCAGCGAGGACATCCCCATCATTGACAACCATGTGCCGCTGGAATTTGTCATCGAAAAGGGAAAACTTGTCGGCATGCGATTTGAAAAAGTCAGCGCCCGTTACGATGCAACCGGTAAACGTACCCTGGTGCCGACCGGAGAGGAACCCGTGTTCATGGAATGCGATCAGGTCCTGCTCGCCATCGGCCAGGAGAACGCCTTTCCCTGGATAAAGCAGGACAGCGGCCTGCAGTTTACAGAACGCGGCCTGCCGGTTCTGGACCGGCTGACCCTGCAGACAAGTATCCCCAATGTCTTTGTCGGCGGTGATGCGGCATTTGGACCGGCAAACGTTATCACCGCTGTTGAGCATGGGCACCAGGCGGCCATTTCCATAGACCTGTTCTGCCGGGGCAGGGACCTGCATGACAGACCGGCGCCCAGGGTTTTTCTTGCCGACCAGAAACTTGGCTTTCATGACTGGATCTATGACAGTCATGTCAGTAACGACAAGCGCCAGCCCGTTCCCCATGTTGCCAAGGCCAAGACGCTTAAGGACCGGCTGGTTGAGGTTGAACTCGGATTTACTATCACAACGGGTAAACGGGAAGCAGAGCGTTGTTTCAACTGTGACGTACAGACCGTGTTTGAGGCTCCGCTCTGTATCGAATGTGATGCCTGCGTGGATATCTGCCCGACCAGCTGCATTACTTTTACGGAAAACGGAGAAGAAGCGGAACTGCGGCAGCGGTTGAACGTTCCGGCAAAGAACCTGCAGCAGGCCCTCTATGTGTCGGCCGAGCTGCCGACGGGCCGGGTGATGGTAAAAGACGAAAACGTCTGCCTCCACTGCGGCCTCTGTGCCGAACGCTGCCCGACGGCGGCCTGGAAAATGCTCAAATTCGTCTGTCAAGCAGCGGTGGCTGGAGATAAATGAAACAGTTAGAGCGAATAAACGACTTTGTTATCCGGTTTGCCAATGTCAACGGCTCCGGATCCGCAAGCGCCAACAACCTGCTGGCCAAAGTAATCTACCGCCTCGGGGTTCCTATCAGCCCGAAAAACATCTTTCCGTCCAATATCCAGGGACTGCCCACATGGTTTGAGGTGCGGGTAAGCGAGCGTGGCTACCTGGGGCGCAGGGGTGGTGTTGATTTCATGGTTGCGGTCAACGGTCAGACCCTGCAGCAGGACTATGACATGGTGCAGGCGGGCGGCTATTTTCTCTTTGACTCGACAAGACCACTGCCCGACAATTGCACCCGAACGGACATCACCATCATTGATATCCCGCTGACCCGGCTCTGCAATCAGGAATTTTCCGATGCGCGGCTGCGGCAACTGCTGAGAAATATTATTTATATCGGCGCACTCGCCCATCTTCTTGATATCGGACTCGCTCCCGTGCAAAAGGCGATTACCACCCAGTTTGCCTCCAAACCCAAACTGGCCGAGCCCAACCTTCGGGCACTGGAAATCGGGTTCAACTATAGCAGCGAGAACCACGATAAAAGCTGCGCCCTTTCCGTCCGCCCCTCTGATGCGGTCGGCGACAGGATTCTCATGGACGGCAATACGGCCGCCGGACTCGGTGCCCTGTACGGCGGGGCAACCGTGGTCGGCTGGTATCCGATTACGCCCTCCACCTCCGTGATTGACACCTTTGAGAGGTACGCAAAACGGCTGCGCAGAGAAGAAGAAACCGGGAAAAAAAACTATGCCGTTATCCAGGCTGAAGACGAACTGGCCGCCATCGGCATTGCCATCGGTGCCGGATGGAACGGCGCCCGTGCCTTTACCGCCACATCCGGGCCCGGTATTTCCCTGATGAGTGAATTCCTGGGACTGGCCTATTTTGCCGAAATCCCCATTGTTCTGGTCAATGTTCAGCGGTGCGGCCCAAGCACCGGCATGCCCACCCGTACCCAGCAGGCCGATCTGCTGGCATGCGCCTATGCCTCGCATGGCGATACCCGCAACGTACTGCTGTTTCCAAGTGACCCCTCTGAATGCTTTGAAATGACGGCAGGCGCCTTTGACCTTGCCGATCGCCTGCAGACACCGGTTATCGTGATGAGCGATCTTGATCTCGGCATGAACAGTCATCTCAGCAGACCTCTTTCCTGGGATGACAGCCGCAGCTATGACCGGGGAAAGGTAATGAGCGCTGAAGACCTTGACAATGCCGAAAAACCCTGGGGCCGCTATCGTGACATTGATGGAGACGGCATCTGTTACCGCACCTATCCGGGGACCCATCCCGACAAGGGAGCCTATGTGACCAGGGGAACCTCCCATAATGAATATGCCGCCTATACGGAAGAGAGCCAGGCCTATGAACGGGGCATGAAACGACTGCTGGTGAAATGGGAAACCGCCCGCGCTCTTGTACCCTGCCCCGTTATCTCCATTAAAGATGAAAACGCATCCATAGGCGCCATCTATTTCGGCACAACCAGCCAGGCAGCCGAGGAAGCGCTTGAACTGCTGGCTGAACAGTCCATCCCGATCAACTCCATGCGCATCCTGGCCTATCCGTTTCAAAAAGAGGTGTTCGACTTTATTGATCAGCATGAGGTTGTCTTTGTCATTGAACAGAACCGGGATTGCCAGTTAAAAACTCTCCTGGCCGGTGAATGCCAGGTAGCGCCCGAAAAACTCGATGCAGTCACCCATTTCAACGGTCTACCGATCACTGCTACCATCATAACCAACCGGATCCACACGACCCTGCTCACCGGGAGGCCCGGCAACAAGGGGGGGAAACAATGAGTTACACCAGGCCCACCATCCGACATCCGGATGCCGGGAAAAACAAACTGGGCTACACCAGAAAATACTATGAAGGCTCCATCTCCACCTTATGCGCCGGATGTGGCCATGACTCCATTACCAACGCTATCATCAACGCCTGTTTTGAGATGAACATTGAACCGCACCGGGTGGTGAAGCTCTCCGGGATCGGTTGTTCGTCCAAAACGCCTGCCTATTTTCTCGGGAAATCCCATGGTTTTAATGCCGTCCATGGACGCATGCCCTCGGTGGCGACCGGGGCCAACATGGCAAACAGGGATCTTGTCTATATCGGCGTTTCCGGCGACGGCGACACCGCCTCCATCGGTATCGGCCAGTTCATGCACGTCGTCCGGCGCAATCTCAACATGGTTTATATCGTCATGAACAATGGCTGCTACGGCCTGACCAAGGGACAGGATTCAGCAACGGCGGACAAGGGCTCGAAAACAAAAAAAGGCAACCCTGTGGCGCTGGAATCAATCGACCTGTGCGAACTCGCCATCCAGTCGGGAGCCGGTTTTGTCGCCCGAGGCTTTTCCGGGGACAAGAAGCAGCTGGTGGCAATGCTCAAAACGGCCATCGTCCACAAGGGACTTGCATTTTTAGATATTATATCGCCCTGCGTCAGTTTTAATAATGTCCCCACCTCGACAAAAAGCTATTCCTGGGTGCGCGAACACATGGAAGTGACCCAATCCTTTGATTTTATACCTTTTCAGCAGGAAATCACCGCCGATTACAGGCAAGGCACCTCCTTACCCATTACCATGCACGACGGCAGCACTCTGAACCTGCACAAACGCAAGGACCAGGCCGACACAACCGACAAGGCCGCCGCCATTGCCGAGCTGGAAAAGGCAAGGCAGGAACAACACATCCTCACCGGCATCCTGTATCTTAATCCGGAGAGCACGGATACCCACGAAATCCTGCAAACCACCGAAAAGCCGCTCAACTCCCTGACGGCACGGGACCTGTGTCCCGGCAATGCGGTACTGGAAAATATCAACGATACATTTCGTTGATAGTTATCAGATGAGGTGACAACGCTTCACTGAAAAACAGCTCTGCCCCGCTATCCTCATAATCGGCAGGTTATCCACTATTCATCGGTGATTACCGCCGCTTGCGGAAAATATCGCGCAGTTCACCGGCAGATACTGTTTCTGCACGCATCAATCTGGAAAATCTTTCTATTCCCCTCTCCCACCGAAGAAAATTCTAAAATCGGATTTACCGACCATTTCTCGTCGAACTCTACCTCTGCTTTCCATGACATTTTTTCATCTGTCTTCTTTTTTTTGAACCTTTTTCTAATCACGGGTCACATAGAATCAGAAACACTCAAAGTGAGCTTTCCAATAAATACCCAATCAAACACTGGAGGAAAAAATGAAAAGGACAAAACTGATTCTGGTTGCCGGATGTCTGGCCGCGCTGCTCCCCCTTGCCGGATTTGCCCATGCCGGGAATCCACCGGTGGCCGGACTGCACCAGGTAGGAAAAAAATTCACATTTGACAAAAACAAAATACCGCTCTCCAAACCCGATCTTAGCGTGACCAATATCCAGGCGATCCAGAACGGTCAGGGGAGATGTTACCTGCGGGTCAGCCTGAAAAATTCAGGCCCGGCGCCGATACCGGATTCCATTTATACTTCGAAAACGAAGATCGGCATCCAGATGTACAAAGACAACAAACCGGCAGGAGGCATGTCTCTGTGGGCATTTGACCGGAACAAAACATTACAGAAGCCGGGAAAAAGCCTTACCAGAGACTGGTTTAAATCGCCAAACAACCTGCTGCATGCCGGAATTGTGTATACAATCAAGGTCGTTGCTGACAGCAACCATGAACTTGCCGAGATAAACGAAGGAAATAATGTCCTCACCAAAAGGATATTATGTGGTCCCCGGATCAAATGATAGATTCCCTTTATCTGAAAAACATTGGCTCCCATGAGCATGCCACACAGGAGCCGATATTTTCATTATTTTTTGTGGTCGGCCAATTTGGTCCAGCCATACCGGTTTATCAGGCATATCAACGGCACAAACAAAAGCCTGAGCAAAATAAAACATGATTACCATCAATCCTCAGAAACAGGGGATACCATCGCTTGGTGGGATTGAACAAAGAGAACCTCTCGGCGCAACAGGTGAATTTTATGTCAAATCAAGTATCGAATACCGAACGATGTTACCCCTGATACGACTTTACTGAGCTTCGATGTTAATCAGAAAATAAAATACCCAGCCCTCATCCAGCAAGGAGACAGGTTATGAAAATCATCCGCTTTCCGGCCTGCATGATCGTACTTTTATTGAGCATCCTGCAGGTTCCGGCCATGGCCCGACAGGAAAAGCAGTCGTTTGTTCTCTATCCCCCTAACGGGCCGAGCAAACCCTATGTATTGAGTTTTCCCGTCCGGGTCAGCAGGCCGGGTGAAATCCGAGTCTACGGCAAACTCAATAAAAAACCTAAGCTCTGGCAGGTACGAATTCAGATTCTGAACAAAAAAAGCAACAAATTTGTGGCCAAAACCGTTGCCGATCAAAAACACACCAGCTTCCAGCTTCGCTATGGAGTGGACAGCCTTGACCTGAAGAACGGCGGCCGGTTCGAGATACTCATCAGTAACAATGCCCCGCCCTTTGGTCATTCCAGTCGAAGAGACCGGATCTCCGGAGAACTGTTGATCGACTACCCGGTTCAGGGAGAGACGGGCAACCGTGCCCATCCCGTCTATCCGGATCCGGCGGTGGAAGATATCAGTCTGGATGCCACCTGTCATGTTCAGGTCATGATCAGTAACCACGGCCCCGGACGCATGGCAGGAATCTTCTGGAAAAAAAACGGCCCCTTGGTCATGCTGCGTCGCAATGGTCGTTCATGGGGTGGCGCGGGTCTGCCGGTGATTGATCCCGATCACGAACTGGCGCGGCCCGGCGGCAAGGTCATCTACCACTCCCGACTCAGGGTTGGTCGCAACGAGAACATCCAGGCAACCTTTGTTCCAGGACCACATTTGAAGGACAATGACCCTGCCAACAACACCCGGAGCGTTACCCTGTCCTGCCCGCGTTAAGGGTACAGCAAAATATCTTCATTGAGGCACCTGGACACGGTGATGGAAATGTAGTCGATCTGCTTGAATGAAACTGCAGGCGGAGCATGGCTACGCCTGCAGTTTCGTGATTGAAGATCGGTTGAAGATATGTTGCAGTCTCCATTCAGAAGACGAAGTTATTGTTGATTGGGCCTTGTTGAAACCGAATCTCTCCGAAACCTGTTCTCCGGCCTGAAACAGGCTCAAGACAACCCAAAGCAGGACTACGTCCACAAAATGGATAGCCAAACAGTCCAGACGATCAATCGTCAATCATTCTGCGGTCGTTGTCCCTTATCTCCCCTTCCTGCCGGCACCGGGCAAACCAGACCTTAAAACAATCGGCAGACAGCCCCCCTCCCCTGCCTTCTGAGAAACGTCTCATACCATCATAATTCCACCGACATCCACTATTTTCCACCTCAACCGGCATGACAATGCAGCGTGCATATGTTATTCTTTTAACGGGAAGAAGAGGTCGTCTCAGATGAACATCGGGTTGCTCTTTGTCCAACATTGCGCTCCACTTTCTTCTGCAGATATTTTTTCCCAAAAAAAATGAACCATTCTTTCCATCCACGGCACCCATGAACAGACCGGCAACTCTCGACCCTTTTTTATCGCTTCTTGAACAGACCGCCGGAGGCGACCGGGATGCCTTTGCCATCCTCTATCAAGAGACCAGTCAGCGAATAAAAGTGTATCTGCACAGGTTGGTTGGTGACCAAAACTGTATCGATGACATACTGGTTGAGACGTACACCCAGGTCTGGAAAAACAGCGCTGCATTCAAGGGGAAGTCCAAGGTACTGACCTGGATGATCGGCATTGCCCGTAACCTCGCGTTAAAAGAGATCGGCAAAAAAAGATACCATGAGGACATTGCCGATCATCCGGAAATTGAGGCCGCCGAAATCGACCTTGAGACCGGTGACAGAAAAGAGGTATTCAGCCGGGCGCTGAATCTGCTGTCGCCCAAACACAGGGAAATACTGGACCTGGCCTTTTACCAGGACTTGGCCTACCGGGAGATAGCGCACATCCTGGACATTCCGGAGAGTACGGTAAAAACCAGGGTTTTTTATGCCAAGGCCGCCCTGAAAACCGCCCTTGAACGAATGGGAATCAACAGCGACGACCTGTAGTCATCCATTTTTTTGTGATCCGTGGAGAAAACAATGTCAAAATCTGAAAACCTGTCCGACACGGCAAAGGAACAGGAGAACCTGGACTCTGCGACTGCCCGTCATATCCTTCAACAAACGGCAGAGGATATACCTCCGGCACATCCAGCGCTCTTTGCGCGGATAGAAGAATCCATTAAAGAACCTACGCCGGTCGGCAATGCCCACCAACCCCCATCCGTCTCACCCGTACAGGCCCTGCTGAACATGATACGCAATTCTTTCCGCAGACCGCAACTGGCCTGGGGAATTGTTGCCGTCCAGGCCATTGTCCTCTGTCTCTTTATCGCCTCTGCCCCCATAAAAAACACCTATCATACCCTGTCCGCCAACCGAACAGATATCGGGGCCCAGGCAGGACCGATCTTTTATGTCATCTTTCATGAAAACGCCCGATTACGGGAAATAGAACAATTGTTGGCCAGGACCAATGGTGCGATCATTAACGGCCCGGGGAAACGGGGCATCTATACGATACGTTTTCATCCCACTCCCTCAGCAACAGTAAAAAAATTGCTCACAACCCTGAAAAATTCTTCGCTTATTACGTTTATCGAACGGGCATATTAAACGTAGTTGTATAACAGGTGAGGTTTGATGAATTCGTAAAAAGTCCAGACAATGCTTAAAGATGGCTAAGTAAAAACATAGATATACAGGTAAGGGGAGCGTAGCGGAGACTCCGAGGAGTAGTGTTCTGTGGCGAGTCTTAACTATACATGTAGTATGCCTACGAATCGACACAGGACACACGACGCAGTAGAGCGAAGTTTTTACGACGGCATCAGGTTCATGGCTGTTTATTTCGGTAGGAGCGGATTTATCCGCGAATTCGATGATGGATATTTCGCGTCTTAAGCCGCTCCTCAATCAGGTTCTCAAAAGTCCACATTAAATTTTATACAGACAATTGTCATTTCAACGTGTTAAGGAGGTAGAGCGGTGTTCAAACGATCTGTTGTCTTCCATACCTTGGTTGCTGTTTTCTGCTGCCTGTCCGTTGCCAATCCTGCGGCAGCCGAGGAGCAAAACACGGCAATTCGTATGCTCTCCCCAAGGGCGGGGGAGAAAATCCTATCCAATCATCCGGATATCCAGGTGGAATTCACCACATCCGTGGACAGGGATTCTCTTCTTGTCATGCTCGATGACAACGATATCACGGCCACCGCTGAAATCACCGACACGGGATTCCATTGCCGGGTACCCATGGCGCTCAGCGCAGGCCCGCATACCATCTACATAGCCGGTAACGGCGCCAACGGCCCTTTTGAACAGGAAATCCCCTTTTCTTCTCGACAGTACGCCACCGTTGACCAGGCCTCCACCACCAATGAATGGACCGTAAACATGCAGGCCGGAAACTTTCACAGTAATCATGGCGATGATTATGTCGGCACCTCGATTGATTCAACCCTGCAGCATGAATCAATGGTCAAAAAGGGCAACTGGCAAGTGATCCTGAGTGGAAATCTACGGTTGCTGGAACAAAATCATTCCGGTCCAACAGGAGCGGATACATTTTCCGGAAACGGACAAAATGATGCCTACGGACCCCGGGAAACTACGTCCGACTCCCAGGCGCAGAACCAGGGTTCCATTGACCCGGAGCGGCAGGGGCTTGATCTGAACACGGTCTTGATGACGGCCCAATACCAGGGAACGGATGTTCACACGGCCTTTGAGCTCGGAGACCTGCAGATTGTCGAGTCAAAAAATACCTTTGCAGGGCTGGCCCGAAACGGCGGTCAGCTCAGTTTCGATTACCATAACCTGTACGTAAGCGGCTTTTCCGTGTTCGGCAAAGACACATTCGGTCTCCATGACGGCTTCGGCATCGGTTTTGACGATGATGACCATCTGTACGGATTTTCCGGCGGCGTCCACCTGCTTGATAAACGCATGGACGTCAAAGGCTTTTACATGCAGGGTGGACAACAGGAAAACTCCTACTCCTCCTGGTCGCAGGAACAGGGAAACTCCGGTGAGGTGTATGGTTTTCTGCTGACAACGGATTTCTGGGACGGCCTGCTCTTCAGCGAATTTGAATACGACCGCTCCGATTTTGATCCCAACACCGGCGACACCTTCGGCGGCAACCGTGATGAAGCCTGGCGGCTGGAGATCGGTGGCGGCCGGGACCTGTACAACTACGATATCACCTACGAACGATTCGGGCCCGACTATGATCTGCCCGGCAACCTGAGTCCGAACAAGGATTACCTTTCGGTTGTTTCTGAACCAGTTCCAGTAACCGGGTACAAATCGTTTCATTGATACTATAGG
>DRLX01000505.1 GCA_011322715.1 Desulfobulbaceae bacterium | reverse complement strand
TCAACAAGAAATGATGGGAGGCTAAATTACATGGTCTCTGAAGGTATTGCAAGTATTCCCTGAAATCCGGTTTACCAAACATCCGTCCGGCCTAACCCCCATTTTTTTAATAAAGGGTACTTTGAAAAAGTAGATGTTTTTGTTCAAGTTCAAGGAGCAGTGAAAAATAAAAGCGCAGCATATTACGCATATGTGAGCATTTTATTTTTTACTGTAACACAGAAATTGGGCAAAATAGCAATTTTTCAAGGTGGCCTAAAATTAATCGAGCTTTAATCGTACGCTTTCCACTGTCCGGCGTACAGCGCTAAACGCGAAAGAAAATGGGCGAAAACGAATGGGATTTAACAAACCCGGCACGCGAAAATCATGGACCTGCAGGTCCATGGGCGAGGCCAATGGATACATGAGATCCCCTCCACGGCTGCCGACAATTTCCTTCTGCATGGCAGCAACCTGTAAGGGACTGTTGTGATCGAAAATATTGAGAAGCCGAAGAAAGGCAGTATCAACAGCCACGGGATTAACGCCGGCAGCCACTACCCTCAGGGGATACGGCCTACCGTTGATCGGTCCGGTACGATGCATGACCCGAACGCCGTCAACCAAGGTGATGCTCTCGGGCAAAAGGGCAAGCAACTGAACAAGCAAGTCCGCAAAATGCCCTGATGCACCGCCATAAATCATATGCCACCAGGGTTTCTGCAGGCCTGTAAGACAGCCAAAACAATTTTTCACCGCCATGGTAACCCTGGTCTGGGCATGGGCCTTGATCCGGGGCAAATTAACTAACAGGTCACACTCAAGAACGCGGGCGGCAATCCCGGCCTTGACTCCGGAATCCAACAGACAGGTATGAGTCCTGCGAAAATCGGAAATGTCCGCACCCAGGGCAAGCAATTCCCGGGCTATGCCAAGCCGTTCAAGATTCACCCGGGCGGAACCAAAGGCGGGGGAATCGCCGATCACGACCTTTGCACCTGCGTCAAGAAACCAATGGGCGGCGGCCAGAATAAAAGCGGCCTCGGTACAGGCCAGCGGTCCCCTGCCGGCGGTAAGAAGATTAGGTTTGAGGAGTACCCGATGTCCATACAGATCCGACAGACCACCGATTGCCCTGATCAGCGCATCAAAGCTTTCCAGTACAATCGAACGTCGATAGGATGAACAGCGCAAAAGGGCGACAGTCGTTGATTCAAGCTGCATACGCTACCTCGGACTCTCTTTGGGCCTGTAGACCGACAGGAAATATTGAAATCGGTCCAACACACGGGTTCGCCGGCATCAATCTTGATCCGCTCAAACAGGGTCATATTGATGGGCAACTTGCAATAATACAAAAAAAACAAAAAAACCGGTTCAACCACAATGGTCGAACCGGCTAAAAAGGAGAGAAGAGATGAAGAATTGCTTTAGATAAAGCAGAAACCATGCCAACTTACAAAAACATTCTCAATAAAAAAATATTCCTTTTATATTAGCAAGTTAAGCACAACAGTTTCCGGATTAGCCCTTTGTTTGCAAGTCGCATAGGTTCAAGTTTTTTTACCCATTTTTTGAAAAACCGTACCCTTCATCACGATTATTTTAACAAAAACATTAGGTTATTATAAAAATATAATTTTCAAGAACCGATATCATTTATTTCTTCAAGCTGGGTAGTTTTTACGCACCCCGTGCCCAGTTAAGCAGCCCGCCGGCGGCGAGGATCTCCCGATGTCGTGGTGACAGATCCAGCACTGCCGCAACCGGTGTTCCGTTCACCTCAACGGTTACCTGTTCCTTCCCGTCAAGCAGGGCCTGCCTGATACCGGGGATGACCAGGTCCGCGCCCTGTTCCACCCGGTCGTAGTCTTCCGGGTCGGCAAAGGTGAGCGGCAGGATTCCAAAGTTGATCAGATTGGCCTTGTGAATCCGGGCAAAACTCTTGACCAGTTTGACCTGGACGCCGAGATAGCGGGGCGCAAGGGCGGCATGTTCCCGGCTTGAACCCTGACCGTAATTATCGCCGCCGACAACGGCCCCGAAACCTCCGGCCGAGGTCAGCTCCTTCATATCACAGGCAAAACATTCGGAAATCGAGGCAAACACATATTCACTGATGGCCGGAATATTGGAGCGCAGCGGTAGAATTTTCGCACCGGCCGGCATGATATGATCGGTGGTGATGTTATCGCCGACCTTGAGCATGACCTTGCCCTTCCAGGTTTCGGGCATGGGCGCAAAATCCGGGAAAGGTGCAATGTTGGGGCCGCGTATGATTTCCACCTCGGCGTCTTCGGGCCAGGGCTGCTCAATCCGTTCATCACCGGGCAGGTATTTTTCCGGCAGGGTAAACTCGGGATACTCGCCAAGATCGCGAGGGTCGGTGATACACCCCTTGATTGCCGAGGCAACGGCGACTTCAGGGCTGCAGAGATAAACCTTGTCCCCCTGATTGCCGCTGCGCCCGGGAAAATTCCTGGAAAAGGTGCGCAGGGAAATCATGGCGGTGGGCGGGGCCTGGCCCATACCGATACAACCAAGACAGCCGGACTGGTGCACTCTGGCGCCCGCCTGCAGAAGCGGCAGCAGGTTGCCCTCGGCGGTCAGATTTTCCAGGGCCTGGCGGGAGCCGGGATTGACCTCAAAGCTGACCTCGCGGCTGGTCTCGCGCCCCTTCAAAATCGTGGCCACGGCCGTCAGGTCGCGCAGCGAGGAATTGGTGCAGGAGCCGACCAGCACCTGGGCCACGGGACGACCCGCCACCTCACTTACCTTAACCACATTGTCAGGTGAAGAAGGACAGGCGATCATCGGCTCCAGGGTGGCAAGATCAATTTCCAGTACCTTATCATATTGGGCATCTTCATCGGCAACAAGTTCCTGCCAATGATCTTCCCTACCCTGGGCGGCCAGAAATTTTCGGGTGTTTTCATCGGAGGGAAAAACCGAGGTGGTAGCACCCAGCTCAGCGCCGAAATTGGTAATGGTCGCCCGGTCGGTAACACTTAAATTCTCAAGGCCCGGACCGAAATATTCCATAATGTAGCCGACGCCGCCCTTGACCGTCAGTTGCCTGAGCACCTCAAGCAGCACATCACGGGCCGCAACCCAGGGCTGCAATTTTCCGGTCAGGCGTATGCCGTAAATTTTCGGCATAATAAGATAAAAGGGCTTACCGGCCATGGCCATGGCCACGTCAAGGCCACCCGCGCCCATGGCCAGCATACCAAGGCCACCGCCGGTGGGTGTATGCGAGTCCGAGCCGAGGAGGGTCTTGCCCGGGGCACCGAAGCGTTCAAGATGCACCTGGTGACAGATTCCGTTGCCCGGCGGAGAAAAATAAAGGCCGAACTTTCTTGCCACGCCCTGCAGGAAAACATGATCATCGGCATTTTTAAAATCAGACTGCACCAGGTTATGATCCACGTAACTGACCGACAGTTCGGTCTTTACCCGCGGAATCCCAATGGCCTCAAATTCCAGATAGGCCATGGTGCCGGTGGCATCCTGGGTCAGGGTCTGGTCGATCTTCAGCCCTATTTCCTCACCCTTTTTCAGCTCACCTTCAACAAGATGCGCGGCCAATATCTTCTCGGCAACGGTTTTACCCATTTTCTCTCCTTATAAAACAAAAAAAGACAAAAGCAGGCATACAGAGAGCTGCCCGCCGTTAAATTATCCAAAAATGATGAACTCCAAAAAAGTCCAAATTTTCTCAAAGATGGTTAAGTAAAAACAATAGATATACTCTCGTAGCGACATGAGTTGTAGGGGCGAATTTATTCGCCGGAGCGTAAGCCATCACAGGCATGACGGCTGAAGCCGCCCCTACAGTGCTTGGATGCGGGTCATGCCCGCCTTGATTTTTTCTTTTTACAGCAGAGAACGTCACTTAAAGGTAATCACCCGGGTCCTGATCACTCCTTCATTTTCTTCTATTTCCTGCTGCACCTCCCTGGAAACCGGCCCTTCACAGTCGATAATATTATACCCGACCACACCGTTACTCTCATTGGTATAACTCATGATATTGATATCATACTTACCGAGAATATTGGTTACCAGGCCGATCATACCGGGCTTGTCATGGTTGATCATGATAAGGCGTGAATGAACCCATACCGTGGGGATACTCTCCACATTGGGAAAATTGACGCTATGGGTGATATTACCGTACTCGAGATAGGCCATCAGTTCCTTGACCGCCATGCAGGCACAGTTGTCTTCCGATTCCGAGGTTGAGGCGCCAAGATGGGGAGTGATAAGAATTTTTTCATGGCCGATCATCTTCTTTGACGGAAAATCGGTGATATGTCCCTGCAGCTTGCCTGAGGCGATGGCTGCCAGCACCGCATCCTCATCCACCACCGGGCCACGGGCATAGTTAAACAACAGGGCACCGTCGGCCATGGCATCAAGGAATTCGGTGGAAACCAGGCCGGTAGTTTTTTTATTGAGCGGCACATGGACACTGACAAAATCGGCTTCGGCAAGCGCTTCCTTCCGAGAACGAACCAGTTTCACCTGCGGGGAAAGATCATGAATATTATCAAGGACGGGAAAGGGATCAAATCCAATCACCCGCATGTTATGTTCTACGGCGGCATTGGCCACCCGAACACCGATCTTGCCCAGACCGATTACCGCCATGGTCTTGCCGGCCATCTCGATGCCCTTGAAATTCTTCTTTTCCGCTTCCACCTTTTCATTGATGGCCGCATCATCGGC
>DRLX01000504.1 GCA_011322715.1 Desulfobulbaceae bacterium | reverse complement strand
TGGCGGCCCTGTGCCGGCGGCAGGATCGTCTGCTGAAGAAAAAGAGGCACCCCCTGCCGATACCCAAAAAAAGGTTACCCCGACTTTAGTTGATATAAATTCACATATTAATCAGTTGCCCAAACAGCTTATTGATCTGCAACAACTGTTTGAGAAAGTCGTTGATGTAAAGACACTCCATGACCAATTGCCGGCACTGGCGAAAGAAATAGCCGATTTTTCCTGGCGGATTCAACGGGAAAAAACCAATCCATCACTGGATTACAGCCAACTGGCTAATATCGCCGCAGGGCTTGATATCACCAGTCGCCGACTGGAAAAGATGCAGGCCCGAGTCAATAAATCTCTGCAGTTGCTCAGTGTTGCACAAAAATCATGGCTGGCTGAAAAAACGCTCCTTGAACAGTGGCGCAAGCAGGAAAAGCTCAATACAAGCGATCAGCTGATTCTTGTCAGGAAAAAAGATCTGATTACCACCGTTGACGGGGCCTTAAAACAGCTGCAGACCCGCCTGACCGATCTTGTTGAACTGAGCAGGCAACTTTCCTCCAAGGATGTCCAACTCTATCAGCTGAAGACCGAACTGGATCATCTCATTGCCGATGCCCGTGGGGTTCATTTTGAACAGACCTCACCTTCTATTTTTTCCAAACGTTTCTACAGACGGATTCGGTTTGAACAGGTCCTGTTGATCCGGGACAATATCCTTAAAGTGGTTCAGCTCTATGGGCGGTCCGTACGTACCCATGCCTGGACTATTTTTTTCAGCTTCATCCTTGTCGCTGTGCTTGCCATGGGCATCTCCATCAGCGGTCGACTGGTTGAGCATTCAAACCGCTGGTTTTCTTTCAGCCGTCGGCCGGTCGCCACTTCCCTGTTTGTTGTTCTTTCTCTTTTTTTGCTGGCAACGACAGTTTTTTCAACCCATCATCTGACGACATATGTTGAAGGAATGCTCTCTGTTATAACCATTGCCATGATAATACGGTTGGCTGGTATTCTTGTGGACGACTGGTTACGGCATTACCTTCTTCTTCCCATGGCCTTCATTCTTATCTTCACCCACCTGCTGAAAATTTTCCATATTCCCATTGTACTCGTTCATATCTATATATGTCTGGTGAGTCTTTTCGGCCTGCTCTGGTACCTCAATATTGTTTTTCGGTACTGTGGAAAATTGTCCGGTATTAGTCTTCTACTTCTGCATTTGGCCGGTTTTTTCAGCCTTGCCATTGTTGTGGCTGAAAGCATGGGATACGGCAGTATCGCCTTGTATTTGTTTCGTTCTTTTCTGTACAGTGTAATCGCGGCCCTGGATTTTTGGTTTCTATTCCTCTTTACCCAGGGGCTGCTGGAGTTGTTTTTTTATCGGGTACCGCTTGGAATTTTGAAAAAAAATTCCACTATTCTGGCAAGACAATGCGTTCCTGCTTTGTCCCTGTTTTATCTTATATTGTTTTTTCTTGTTTCTCTGGTCAACTGGCAGATTTATCCGACCATTTATGATGCAGCAGCCAGTCTTGCCAATGTAAAATTTTCTCTGGGCGGATTTGTCATAACCCCCGGCTACATCTTAACCGTTCTGCTGGTCGTCTACGGTGCCATCGTTCTGTCGAAAATGCTGCAGGCCATGCTTCTTCAGGAGGTACTGCCGCGTTACGGCGCTGAAATCGGTGTTCAGCTTTCCATTACCCGTCTTGTGCATTATGCCGTAATGGTGGTTGGTTTTCTGGTTTTATTGAGGGTTCTTGGTGTTCAGCTGAATAAACTGGCCATCCTTGGGGGGGCCCTTGGTGTTGGTATCGGCTTTGGGCTGCAGGCGATAGTCAATAATTTTGCCGGCGGTCTCATTCTGCTCTTTGAGCGCCCACTTAAAGTCGGCGATATGATTCAGGTTGGAAACGATATGGGCGAGGTAAAGAAACTTGGCCTGCGGGCCACGGTGGTGCGGACCTTTGATAATGCGGATATTGTTATTCCCAACTCAGATCTCATTACCGGTCAGGTCACCAACTGGACGCTTGCCGACAGGCATATCCGGGTCAAAGTTCCCGTGGGGGTTGCTTACGGCACCGATATCGCAAAAGTTCTTGAAATCCTACAGGGCTGTGCGGAAAACAACCCAATGGTCCTGAACCAGCCCAAGGCCCGTGCCCTGTTTCTGGCTTTTGGAGACAGTTCTCTTGATTTTGAGCTGCGGGTCTGGATTGCCGAATTTACTGATCGCAGATTGGTCCTCAGTGAGCTCAATCAGGATATAGAATCTGAATTTTCAAGCGCCGGTATCGAAATCCCCTTTCCCCAGACGGATGTTCATTTCCGTTCGCTGGATGATGAAGTTCTGGAGAAGATAGAGCCGTCTTTGTCCGCCGGAAGGTAGCGTGTGACGTGGGCCGGATAAAATCCGGCTCCAGGCCCTTAGGAAGATGCAGCCGGTCTGTAAGCCACCTTGAAAAATTGCCTTTTTACCCGATCTCTGCGTCACGGAAAAATGAAAAATGCTCACATATGACTAATATGCTGCGCTTTTTAATTTTTCTGTTCCTCGGAGTATACGCTTACCTGACCTCGAACGAAAATCCTAATTTTTCAAGGCACCCTGTAGGTTATCCTCGGAGAATTTTGGGCTGAAAAAGATGTTTTTCCATGTGCTTGATTTCATCAATTCCGGAGATGACTATTTCCGGATTGGTTGCCAGGTCTTTGGCCGGAAGTTTGTCGGGATATTCGACATTGCTGAGGATATGTTTAATACAGTTGATGCGGGCCTTTTTTTTCACATCCGAGCGGATGATGGTCCAGGGGGTAAGTGTTCTGTTGGATTCGTTGAGCATCTGAAATTTTTTGACACTGTACTTGTCCCAGTATTTCTGCGCCAGATTATCAACGGGTGAGAGCTTATACTGTTTCAGGGGATCGGTTTTTCTGGCGTCAAATCGTCGTGCCTGCTCATTTTTGGAAACGGAAAAATAGAACTTGAACAGCTTGATGCCGTCCTTGATCAGCATTTCTTCAAACAGGGGTACGTCTTTTAAGAAGCGTTTATGCTGCTCATCGGTGCAGAAACCCATCACCGGCTCAACCATGGCCCGGTTGTACCAGGAGCGATCAAAAAGGACCAGCTCACCGGCCGCAGGCAGGTGCGGAACATACCGTTGAAAATACCACTGGGTCACCTCTTTGTCGTTGGGGGCGGCAAGGGCGACGACCTTTGTGTTGCGTGGATTGAGAAAGGCTGTGATGCGCTTGATTGTCCCGCCTTTGCCGGCGGCATCACGCCCTTCGAAAATGGCAAGAATCCGCATGCCGTTGGCCTTCATGTGTTTTTGCAGCTTCATCAGTTCAATCTGCAGCTTTTTCAGCTCCTGCTCATATTCAAGATGGGCAACCTTGACCCAGACCGGGCACCGGGTCTTGCTCTCCTTTTTATCCTTGTTTTTCAGTGCCGTTCCTTCCAGGAGTTTTACCTTGACCGGGCAGGCCTTTGCGGATTTTTTCTTTCCTTTCTGCTTAGCGGCCTTTTTTTTGTTGTCTGCCATAGCGATTCCTTGTGCTGGATGTTGTGGGGCTTCTTGTCGGTGCCCCGGGAAGATAAAAAACGAACGGATTTTTTTCTTTAAAGCAAATTTGAACGGTCTATCAGTCAATGATATAAACCTAATTTGGATATCAGGCAATTATTTATCTGAAAATAGCCCGCGAAGTGATGCCGTTACGGGCTATTTTCATTGTTCGAAGTCTACGCTTATCTGTTGTGGCTGTGGTCTAAAATTTGGTCCGGCTATGCTGGTTTTTCTGGAATTATTTATGGTCACCTTGAAAAATTGCCTTCTCGCCCGATCTCTGCGTTACAGAAAAATGAAAATCGCTCATCGTAGACCGTTGTCAGTTGAGTTTTTTTCCTTTTCTATACATTTGGCCATATATGGGCGGCAACTGTTGCCTGGCAAGTTCCCGGACAACATCATCAATGCAATAGGATATCCTGTAGTGTCGGACCTCAAGACGTTTTTTTTTCAGTGTAAGGACGGCACAGGAAGCGCTGGGGTCGCCGTCAAACATGCGTCCGGTTGAGCCGGGATTGATAAAGTCAACACCTGCTGTTTTTTTGTGGTATGGCGTGTGGGAATGGCCTGTAATAACGATATTACAATTACAACAATCGGCAAGTTCCAGGAAACGGTTTTCAGGGGTTGAGGGAAAGAGGAATTCGTTGGCATGCTCGGGGCTGCCGTGAAAAATACCGACGGTCCTTCGTCGGACGTGAAGGATCTTTTTTTTAGGCAACCGCAGGAGATATTTTTTGTTTACCTTGGTCAGGGTCTCAGCCGTTTTGGTATACATGATTCTCTTTTCAGGCTTGGATGGCTTTTTAAACGATTTTCCCTTCAGCAGTTTAATAACCTTGCGGTCCGTATTTCCGAGAATTGAGATCGCATCGTGTTCCTGCAGCCAATGGAGCACCTGGTTGGGAAAGGGGGCATACACGGTTGAGTCGCCGCAGTTGATAATACAAGCAAATTTCTCCGGTGGCAGTTTGTCTGCTATAGCCGCCAGAGCCGGATAATTTCCGTGAATATCACTGAGAAGAAGTATTTTCATGGTGTCGATATCGGAGAGCTCTACAGGAGCGGGCCGACCAGCAGGGCCATATTTTCAATGAAGCGTTCTTTGAAAGAGCGTTTTTTGAATACGACTTCATTGAGCGGCTTTGAAGAGACCAGGTATTCCTCCTGCAGGAGTCGAAGCCGGGAGGTAAATTTCCGGTTATAGATAAACAGGGTCATCTCAAAGTTCAGCCAGAAACTTCGCATATCCAGATTGACCGAACCTATCAGGCAGAAATCATTGTCGACGGTAATGGTTTTTGCATGCAGCAATCCACCATGAAATGCCACAATCTTCACCCCAGCCGCTATGAGTTCGCCATATCTGGCCCGGCTGGCATAATGGACAAGCCGGGAATCATTTTTCTCCGGAACGATTATAGTAACGTTCACCCCACGTTGGGCGGCGGATTTAAGAGCGACAAGAATAGCATTGTCGGGTACAAAGTAAGGGGTTGTCAGAATCAGTTCCCTGCGTGCGGCATAAATGGTTGTCAACAGGATATTGTGTATGGTCCCTTCAGTATAGCCGGGGCCTGACGGTGCCAGCTGTACCGGTATCTCCCCTCTGTTCGGGATCGGAGCAACTTTTGCCTCCAGGATAAGATCTTCCAGCGGCCGTCCTGTTTCCAGTGCCCAGTCATAGAGAAAAGATGCCGTCAGAATTTCAACCACCGGCCCTTCTACGCGGACCATGATATCTATCCATTGTCCAACCCCTTCGTCCTGCTTAAAATATCGGGGATCAACGAGGTTCTGGCTGCCGGTATAGGCTATTTTGTTGTCAATGGTGACGATCTTGCGGTGGTTACGAAGGTCAATGCGGACAAAGAGCGCCCTCATCAGGCCTGCCGGTAAACATTCCCGGACTTCAATGCCACTCGCCTGTAAATCCAGACAGGATGGGCTGTTGAGAAATTCCTTGCTGCCGATGGAGTCGAGCAGAAGTTTACAGACCACCCCTCGCCCGCTGGCTTTCTTTAAGGCCGTACAGACCTGATCCGCATACCCACCGCTACTGAAAATATAAAATTCCAGACAACAGATAGATTCGGCATGTTCTATATCAAGGATCAACCGGCGGAAAAAATCATTACTGTTGCCTATTAAGGCAATGTTGTTTCCGGGCATGGTTGGAATGCCGATGGCGGTATCAATCTGACGATGCAGCGGCTCGCATTCAGGGTTGATCGTCTCCCAGTCTATAAAAGAGCGGCTGCGTAATTTTTGGGCCCAGCGAAGGATCAGGGGGATGTCCGCCGCGGCCCGTCTTGCCCGTCGTTCTCCGAGTCTGTTTTCTCCAAAAAGAAGATAGATGATGGCGCCGAAAAAAGGGAGTAGAAGGATGACAACCAGCCAGGCAAGGGTGACGGAAGGTTCTTTTTTCCGCATGATCACCCGAATCGACAGACCTATGCGAATCGCCAGGTCGGTAAGAAAGATGATGGAGGTGAGGAACCAGTATATTTTATCCATCAGGTGGACCAGTTATCTCGGTTATCGGAAAAACCGGTATGGCTGGATCAGGTTTTTTTCTGCCGGCCACAGGCAATGATGATAAGATCCCTGAAAGGAATCATTTTATGGGGATTTCCGAATAAAAAGGGAAAACCCCATGAGAATGTTTTCTTTTTTCAATATTTTGGTACTATATATAGTGTACTTGTAAAAAGGTTTTCATTAAATAAAATTCTGACCGGCTGAGCCGGATTGGTACATTTTTCTGTACAAATTGTGAAATAAATTGTGCCGATACCGGTCTGTTTTGCTTTGGGTCATCTTGAAAAATTGCCTTTTCGTCCGATCTCTGCGTCACGGGAAAATGAAAAATGATCGCATTTGACTAATATGCTGCGTTTTTTAATTTTTCCTGTTCCTCGGAGTTTACACCTACCTGGCCTCGAACGAAAATTCTAATTTTTCAGGGCACCCTTTGGTTAGACTTTTTTTGTATTTCCAGCTCTAAGAGAAGAAGAGAAACGGAGTATCCATGAGAGTAAAAGGTTTTTCAGCCGCTGCAGTGGAGGCCGGTATCCGGTATAAAAATCGGCTTGATCTCGGCTTGATTTATTCCGACCGACCTGCCGTGACTGCCGGAGTCTTTACAACCAACCGGGTCAAAGCAGCGCCGGTACTGCTCGATAGAAAGCGATTGCAGAGAGGACAGGCCCAGGCCGTATTGATTAACAGTGGTAATGCCAACGCCTGCACCGGAGAAAAAGGCCTGGAGTTTGCCCGTCTAACTGCTGATATGGCGGCCCGGGAACTGGATATTGATCCAGAATTTGTTCAAGTCGCCTCCACCGGTGTAATTGGTGAACCTCTTGAGAGTGAACCTTTTGCACGGGCTATGCCCGGATTGGTTAAAGCACTTTCCCGGGATGGCTTTGACGATTTGGCCCGGGCGATGATGACGACTGATACCCGACCCAAAATTGTGCACAGGACAATTGCCGTTGACGGGGTGCTGGTATCGATTCTCGGTGTTGCCAAGGGGGCGGGAATGATTATGCCCAATATGGCGACAATGCTCTGCTTTGTGCTGACCGATGCCAGGATTGTGTTTCCCGTGCTGCGGGATATCGTGACAAAAGGAGTGGAGACAAGTTTTAACCGGATTACTGTTGACGGGGACACGTCCACCAATGATACTGTGCTGGTTATGGCAAATGGAGCTGCCGGTAATGGTTGGCTGGAAGAAGATAATCCCGGTGCCGTTGCGACATTCCGGGCGGCAATGGAGGGTGTCTTTTCCGAGTTGGCCACCATGATTGTTGCCGATGGTGAGGGAGCCACGCGGATGGTAACCATCCGGGTTGAAGGCGCCCGTGAACAGGAAGCAGCCCTTGATGCCGCCCGGACCATAGCCAATTCGCCATTAGTGAAAACCGCTTTTTTCGGCCGGGATCCCAACTGGGGCAGAATCATGGCGGCCCTCGGCCGTTCGGATTGTTTTTTCCATCCAGATCGGGTCTGTATTTCTTTTGATGATGTTATGATGGTGGAAAATGGGCTCGGACTCGGCCCCGATGCCGAGCGTAAAGCCGCCATGGTAATGGAGCAGAAGACATTTACCGTTCATGTTCAGCTTAACGACGGAGTCGAATGCGGAGAAATTCTGACCTGTGATCTTTCCAATGAGTATGTTGCCATAAATGCAGATTATCGCAGTTAATATTCGTTGGGGTATTGCCGGCGATTATCGGGCGGATTGGATTATTTTCAGGGAAATAGAGTGAAAAACGGTAAATTATGAAACGTAGCCTTCCCGGAGTATTGCTGGACAAGGTTTCTCCCCCCGAGGGATTGCTTCTTCTTGTTCTGGCGGTTATTATCGGTGGAAGTACAGGCTTTGCCGCAGTCTTTTTTATTCATCTGATTGCGGTCATCCAAAACAGGTCATACACCACTATTTCCCAGCTTTTTCCCCATTTAGGCGTCTGGAGCTATCTGATTGTTCCCGTTGTCGGCGCCCTTCTCGTCGGTCCTCTGATTGCCTGGTTTGCCCGTGAAGCCAAAGGACATGGTGTGCCTGAGGTTATGCAGGCACTGGTCATGCGGGGAGGGCGCATCAGGCCAAGGGTTGCGGTTGCCAAGATTGTCGCCTCCGCATTATGTATCGGCACCGGCGGTTCCGCCGGCCGTGAGGGACCTATTGTTCAGGTCGGATCCGCTCTTGGGTCGGTAACGGGGCAGTTCCTGCATCTTTCAGATGAACGGATAAAAAACCTCGTCTCATGCGGAGCGGCCGCCGGTATTGCCGCCACCTTTAATGCGCCGATTGCCGGGGTGGCCTTTGCCATTGAAGTGCTGATGAGTGAACTCCAGGTACGGATGTTCGGTAATGTTGTTATTGCTTCGGTCTCCGCAGCCGTGGTCAGTCAGATGTTTCTTGGTGATCGTCCCGCCTTTTCCGTTCCGACCTATACCCTCCATTCTCCCGAGGCCTTATTTTTTTATCTTTTACTTGGTCTTGCCAGCGCCCTGGTCGGCATTATGTTTATCAGTATGCTTGCCTGGTTTGAGGATATTTTTGATGACTGGAATTTTCCCCTGCCGGCGAAACCTGCCGTCGGCGCCCTCCTGCTTGGTTTGCTCGGCGTCCTTTACCTGTATCTGCCGGGTGTCGGTTTTACAACACCCACTGAGTTTCAACTCGGTATGCCGCTTATTGAAAATATTCCCCGGGTCTATGGGGCGGGTTTTACCTTTATTGAAGAGGCGCTCCATGGTGAAGTGAATATTTACCTCCTCGCCGCCTTGGTATTTTTAAAACCTCTGGCCACTTCCTTTACGCTTGGCTCCGGAAATTCCGGTGGTGTTTTTGCTCCCTCACTTTTTACCGGCGCCATGCTCGGCGGTGCCATGGGGACCCTGTTTTCCGCCTGGCAGCCGGAACTTGCCGGACCGACCGGTGCCTATGCCCTTGTCGGCATGGCTGCGGTCTTTGCCGCCACGGCCCGGGCTCCATTGACGGCTATTCTGATTGTTTTT
The DNA here is from genome assembly GCA_011322715.1 of Desulfobulbaceae bacterium. Classification (GTDB taxonomy): domain Bacteria; phylum Desulfobacterota; class Desulfobulbia; order Desulfobulbales; family Desulfobulbaceae; genus DRLX01. The sequence goes on along the minus strand of DRLX01000504.1, from coordinate 1,936 downwards.
GAGATGAGCAATGATTACTCAATGATACTGCCGTTGATGGTGGCGACGATAACGGCCGGCTATCTCGCCCAGGCATTGTATCCTGAATCGATTTACACCATCAAGCTGACCCGGCGTGGTATTCATTTCTCCCAGGGCAGGGATCTTGACATCATGCAGAGTGTTCAGGTCGGTGAAGTGATGAATACCCATCCGGTGACCGTCTCCATGGATGAACCGCTTGTGGATCTGTATCGCAAGTTCCAGGAAACGAACCTGCTCGGGTTTCCTGTTGTGGACAGTGAGGGTGCTCTTGCCGGTATCGTGACCTTGCAGGACCTGGAACACGTTTTGTCCAGTGATCCGGCGAACCTCCGGTCTCTTCAGGTCAAGGATGTTGCCGTGGCCGACCCTATTACGGTGTATGCCGATGATCCCATATGGACGGCTATTCAAAAAATGGCACCCCGTGATCTTGCCCGTCTGCCTGTTGTTGCCCGGGAAGATAATAAACGGTTACTCGGTTTGATCAGCCGCAGTGATATCGTCCGGGCCTATGATGTGGGTATTGTACGTAAACAGCGGGGACAGCTTCTTGCCGACCACTCCATCTTGCGAAAAGAACGGAAAAATGATTTTATTGAGTTTCGCCTTAAACGTGGCGACAAAGGGGTCGGCTATCCACTGAGGGCACTTACGCTTCCCCGACAGGTCAATGTCGTCAGTGTTGATCGGGGGGGAGTATTGCTTATCCCAAAAGGGGATACCATTTTTAAGGCCGGAGATATTGTCACGCTTTTCGGTCGCTGTGAAGAGTTATGTGAAGCACGGAAAATATTGACTGGAGAACCAGGCCCCCCCTGTCCGGCAAATCGTTGAACATGACTTTCCGATCAGGCCGGCATCTGCGGGATTCCGGTTTCGGAAAAAGGATGATCGGGAAAAAATCTTTTTGTAAGTCGGTTTGTTCGTGATACTATATCTTGAGTCGGGTTTGTCTGGATAGAGACTAATGAGAAGATTTTCTCATTTCTTTTTTTATGCTATATACTGAAGGCTACTTTGAAGATGGAGATTTTTCCTCTCCAGAGGCCGTTTGATCCACTATATTTGATACCAAGACTGTACCCATGGGACAGAGCAACGACAACACAGGTGGAAGAATTGGGGGGATTTCCCTGGCATCCTTTTTACAGATGCTTGAACAGGAAAGAAAAACCTGTATCCTGGTTGTCGAATCCGAGAACCGAAGTGGTCGTTTATACTTTAATGAAGGGGACCTCATAGATGCCGAATGCGGCGAGGATGTCGGCCAGGAGGCGGTATACAGTCTTCTTACCTGGGAGGGACCTTCTTTTCGGGTAACGGAAGGTGAGGATCGTCTGCAGCGTATTACTTTACCGCTGGCGCATATTCTTCTGCAGGCAGCCACCCGCCAGGATGAATTACAGGCCGACAAAGAGAGGAAGGTCCAGCCTCCGACATCGGCCGGTCCTCTTGAGACCGCGGCCATCCGGAATAATCCGGCTTTACGCAGACTCGTGGAAACTATTGTTTCCATTCCCGAAGTCAGGCATTATTATCTATTGAACCGGCAGGGAAAGATGATTACCCAGTCATCAAAGAATACAAAAATGCCGGATTTCATAACATATAGCGTGGTCAGTGGGATTCAAATACGCAAGGCCTTGCAGGTGAAAGGCCCCCATCGTATCCAGTTGAACCTTGAAAACGGGGATATGTTACTTGTCTTTCCAGGCGCAGGTATGATTATCGGCCTGCAACTCGATGGTAAGGCCTCCGTTTCTGCTGTTACTGCTAAACTGCGGCCCATCCTTACTCGTCAGTCGTCTTCGCCTGTATGATGAAGCATTTTCTTGACGGGCGGGAGCCGATTTTGATGCAATTATTTTTTAATTATCGGCAATTTCGGCTTATCCGGAGAAAATTAGTATGA
>DRLX01000503.1 GCA_011322715.1 Desulfobulbaceae bacterium | reverse complement strand
GGCCCAAGACCCGGGATCAAGCGTCACCACAGAGTCGGAATAGAAAGTCAGGTTCTTCCCGGAAACGGCCCAAGACCCGGGATCAAGCGTCACCACAGAGTCGGAATAGAAAGTCAGGCTCTTCCCGGAAACGGCCCAAGACCCGGGATCAAGCGTCACCACAGCATCTGAATAGAAAGTCAGATCATGGCCGGCACCCGCCCAAGACCCGGACTCAAGAGACACCACAGCATCTGAATAGAAAGTCAGATCATGGCCGGAAACGGCCCAGGACCCGGCGTCAAGCGCCACCACAGAATCTGAGTGGAAAGTCAGATCATGGCCGGAAACGGCCCAGGACCCGGCTTCAAGCGTCACAGAAGAAGACGTGCTTTCATCCTGCGGCCACTGTACCACCTCATAGCCAAGTTGCTGCTCCTGGCCAGAATCTGAATACCGCAAAGTTACCGTGTCCACTGCTGTCAGAAGGGCATTCACAGACCCTCTGGGATACGCAGTACCGCCCCCATCACAAGAAGCGGTTGGGGCAAAAATTGATGCCTCTTCTATTGCGTCAACCGCCGTCACCGAATCGGTAATTGTTCGCTCTTCTGAGCCGCCAAGAGTCTGATAGAACTGACGGTGTTGGACTATTAAGTTTCGGGCCTGAGCCGAAGCTTGACTATTCTGAACTAGCCAAACAACTTTTCTTCTCGTCCCGGCAGTTGTCCTATTGAATACCCGCAGTTGTGTGGTGCTGTCCAAAACAATGCACTCACCCGCGTCATCCAATCCGGTTGGGTCATTACTCGTAGCATACTGAATATGCAGGAAGGTTTTTGCCACGTCAGCAACCGGAGTAGCGAGCGTGTACAACCAGCTATTATTGTTGCCCGGTGCCCAGGTTGTTCCGGTAGTGTTGAAGTCTTCCCTGGATACCGTCCAGTTCGCCCCGACAAACTCCACCACGGCATAGCTGATATGGGAATTCCCAGCAACCGTTGTCCCGCGCTCAAATCTCGGCAGCCAGCCTGACCCTGATGGCTGCAAAGACGCTACATACAGGGTCTCATGCCAATCCGCTCTTCCCGTATTACCTGATGCCTGCCCGGTTATCAACACGGCGACATCGGCAGAATCTGCAATAGTGGCTACCGCAGGCCCATCAATCGTACCCCCAGTTCCGGCCACAGCCCCTGCCGATCTGACAACAATCTCGTTCGGTCCTCCAGCCGCACCAACGTACTCAACCACCTCCCAGTCAACCCGGCAATTCGTGGCCGAGCCTACCCGCGTCAGATCGACACTGGTAGTAATGTTTTCTGGATTGGAAAAATAGACAGTGAAATCGTCTGTATTCTGGTTTCCCCCGCCGGCAGTCCTACCCATCCCCGTCAGACGGGAGTTGACAATACGAATGAATGCCCGATCCGCACCGGCAGGGGCAGTGTAATCTGTTCCGGCTGTCAGTGTGAGGGAGGTTGCCCCAGAAGGGATGACTGAGCTGCTCCTGGATACCCGGAATGCCTGTGTTACCGTGGCTGCTGCAGCAGTAGTGAATGCACCCTCTACACGAGAACCCGCATCCTCATTCCCTGCCGCATCAACATGGACAATGACATACCCATATTGCGTGGAGGCTGATAATCCGGAGGTGGTGGTGAACGAAAACGCTCCAATAGCAGAAATAGCCAGATCAGCAGCAACTGCCACCGTATTTGCGTAATTGCCGTCTATGACCTCCTGATTGGTTGGAGTACCCTGCTCGCCGTTGGGCACGATAATGGCATGGGCGGTACCGTTGCCCTCATCAGTAGTAGCCCCCAATACCACGCTGGATGACGTAATGCCGGTAGCTGTGGGAGAGGACAGATTGGGAGGCGTGGTGTCACTTGCTCCAAGAGAAAACCCAGAAAACGTACCAGATGCCACGTTTTTGCCGTAAAACATTGACGGAGCTACTTGATTTGTTCCATCAGCGTTACGAAACACTATCTCATGCGCCCCGCTGGTATTTCCGGCCCTAGACAGATATACACTCACTACCAAATCGCTGGAATTGGCCAGACAGAACGGGGCATTGTCATTGGGCGTATCGGTGCCTACCGCAGAAATATCTGTAAAGGCTTCTGACGGATTCGGTGAAGTCAAGCGATAGATGGATTCGTCACCCCCATTCCCATCTCCTTCAAAAATCAGCTCCCCCGTCGTCATGGGGGAAGGATAAATACAGCCTACAAGAGGGGTTGATGCCGTGGAATACAGCAGGGTATGGTTGTAGGGAGAAGCTGTGAGGATCTTGTGAAAATCCTGATTATCTACCCCGGTAGAAAATACAAGATAGGACTCATCAAAGGACAGTGCAACCCCGTCATATCCGTTCGTGCCCCCCGCTGTGTACATATCGGTAGCGGTGAAAGTATTTCCAGACGTATCGGGGCGCTCAAAAACAGCAACCTGAGAAGAATCCTCATCGTAGATTCCGTAGATTCTGAGTCCGTCATTGCTGACCCGGCAAATGCCGTTGGGGTGCAAAGGCCAACTGCCCACATTAACGGGCTGAAAATTCAGAGAGGTAGGGAACGTAGACATCGACGCGATAAACAAGGCGTCCCAGCCAGAGCCCACGCTTCTATTTGAGCGAAGAATGATCCACTCACCATTCCAGGATATGCTGGCCCAAGCATCATTCCCTGATGCGTTGTCTCCGGCCCCGAGACTGGCTTCCGCCAGGGCGGAGATGTTTACCGGAGTGGCTGAAGAGTTGCCTCCCTGATGCTCCCAAGCATAGACATCCCCGCCAATCTCTGTATAGCAAACGTAATCAGCCACCGGATTTCCCCGCCCGAATGGTCTTTACAACCTGGGAGGACCCTGCCGCACAGACTTCTATGACATTCTCAACATACCGCGACCCAAAGTCTCCGTTGTGACCGATCACTTGATGACAAGCCGGCTTCCGGCACAACATCAGCATGTTGCCTTTATCCGCCGCCAACCAGGGAGCCACAGACACCGGAACAATATGGTGAACTTCCAGTTTTTTACGTCGCCCGCACCAGGCGCATTCCTGATTCCAGGGTTCTTCCCGAAACTCCGTCATTGCCCTTCTGACACTGGACAGCCGCCGGGTCCCCCGGGTTATCTCAGAGGGGTTCCTGACCAGATAACGGATGAAATCGAACATGGAATCGCCGGTTGCGAAGAAGGGTATCCCGATTATGCCTCTGGAAGGGCCTTCAGGCAACTCGCAGGACTGGATTCTGAAGAGCGAATTACCCCAAAGGGCGGGACCAGAAATCGTTTTGTCGGTCCTGGATCGCCCCGCCAACCTGAACTTTTCGGATGGCCCCGGTATCCGGCAGTGCCACCACCGCCCCCTGACCAGTCGCCAGATCATCCGCGATCATCAGATAGACCAGGGCAAAGAAATAGTGGTTTTCCTTTGACAGGGACGCCCAGTGCGCTGTGGTTTCTCCCGTGGTATCAGACAGGCGCGACACCCGCTTCATCTGAGTAAAATGCTTGATGATTGTGGGCAGTTCCGGGTGCCCCTTGGGAAGCCGGATCAGCCCGCCATTGAGTTGTTTCACCACTTTGTCAATGATGGAGGTCCGGTACGCCCCGATGATCTGCTCTTCTTCCTTGATGTCCAGATCCGACAGCCGCCGACTGGAGCCCCGGGTAAAGTAGCAGGCCCAGGCCCTGCCGTACACGCTCTCTTCAATGAGCTGCTGCGGCGAGGAGATGTCCGGCCCGGCATCCACCACCATTTTCCAGGCCCCGTATTCGTCCATTCGCTCTTTCCATGTGCTCACCAGATTCCCACTGCCATCCTGACGAATCCGCTCCGCCCAAATGATGTCCATGTACTTGCCGTCCCGAACGCCCACCAGCAGATGAGAGGTTTTGCCCACATCCGACCCTATCAGCCCCCCCTGCACCCCGCTCTTGCCCGGGTACACGGTGATTGCCGTCGCAGATTTCTCAACGGCTTGTTTTACAACAGAATTTTCCGCATCCTGAAACGCTTTTCCCAGCCCGAAATTGATCCAGTCGATGTGCCGGTTGTAGTTTCTGACGTTCCTCAGAATCTTTTCTGGGGTATTGATCGCCGCCACATCCAGAGGACTGACGTAGAACGACTTTTCCACCTTGTCCGGATAGTGATGCACCCAGGCCCGCTTCTTCGGATCTGACAAATTGCTCTGTGAAATCGGCTTATGACAGTGAGGGCACTGCACGAAGGCCGCTTCCAGCCGCAGCGTCGGATCATCCAGGTCCGCTTTGGTGAAATTCTCCAGCGTATCTTCCTGCCAACCCGGAAGAATGATGTCCTGCAGGGGGTCAACGACCACCCACTGCCCGCATTTTTCATGCCAGACCATGTACACGCCCTGGGAGCCCGCCTCATGGAGCTGACTGATCCCGTACCCGGGCACGGTCGGGGTACTGAACCGGGTCACGATGCTTTCCCCGGGCATGTTGTGCTGCAGACGGGAGTAGAACGAGGTAAGAACAGACTGAGAACAGAAATCCACCTCATCCATGACCAGCCCCTTGGCCGGTACCGAAATGGCCTGCCCGGTCTTTTGCGCGCCAGCAAAATAGATGAAGCTGTTGGCAATGCGCTTGATTTCCGAGTTGTTGACCTCTTTTGACAGCTCCCGGGACAGTTGTGGAGAGGATTCAATGACCGGATCGACCCGATCCACTACAAATTTCCTGGAAAATCCGGAACTTGGCAGCACATACATAAACCGGCTGGAGCGGTACAGGGAGGCCAGTGCCAGCATAAGCCGGACAGACAGCTCTGACATGCCGGTTTGCGCCGCTTTTATGACTGAAATGTACTCGGCATCAGTTTCCAGAATGCCTATTTGATACTCGTGATGCAGAAAAGACCACGGTTTTGTCGGGTCATTGGGATGGCGGGTATTGTCAATGATCCACTGCGGAATGGCGGATCGGCCCAGGGATTGCAGGGCGGCCACCCGCATCCGGTCGAGCCGGGCCTGGAGCAGTGGAGAGGCCATGTTACCGGCCTAGCCAGACCAGCAAAGACGACAGCAGCGAAGGAATCAGGCCGATGGCCAGCATAGCCAGGGTGAACAGGACGGCTTTGAGCAGGGGGCTCTTTATTGAATAGGGCCAGGGGAGACTGTGATGCATTACGCGGCCTCCTTGAGCTTGTTGATTTTGACCTGAAGCCGGTCCAGGAAGGCTGTGCGCAGCTCCAGGTCCATTTCTTCCAGCACTTCCAGCACAGCCGCGTCAAATTGCTGCTGCTGTTTTTGATCTTCCAGCGAGGTTTTATTCCTCAAAATCATGCCCAGCAGGGTGGAAATGGAGGCTACTGCCTCTTTTCCTTCCCTCACAGGCACATCTTTCTTCATCGTCCCATCAGGATTGAGCAGGCGGGACTGCATGGCGTGGGAGAGCTGTAGTGCGCTGTCCATGAGGCTGTGGATGTCCGCCTGTTCGTGAGGGGCTGGTGAAGTATCGGGTGTTCCTGCGGGGGTTCCCGGGGGAGCGTCGTTGGAAAGGTGGTCCAGCATGTCGAAGTTCCGGTAACTTTGGTGCCATAAGTATAGGAAATGCGGGGGAAGGTTTCAAATGGCGTTCGGTTTCAAGCGCTGGTTTCAGGTGGGCGCTGGTTTCAGGTGGGCGCAGGTTTCAGGTGGGCGCAGGTTTCAGGTGGGTACTGGTTTCAAATAGCGTCCGATTGTTTTGGGGGCCTCGGCACCCCTGGCCGAAGAGCCGCCATATAACACGGTGAGGGGGTTATTGTCAACAAAATTTTTCCTATTGACTATGGAAACACCATAGAAAAATATCATTGTTATTGTCTAGCAATTATGCGATAATTTGTACTAGTAGGACCTATTTATTTTTAGCCCGCCCCGCAGTTTCTGGGAATTTTCCCAAAATTGCGCGGCACATACCAGGAGGCACTAGCCATGAATAAACTATTTTCTACTGCTGAAATCAACCATATTGAAGAGAAAGCGTTTAATGCTCTGAATGAGCGATTGAACGGCGCTAGAATACACCGAGAAACCGTACAAGCTTTGCTCGAAGCTTGTCTGCTGGCGTCTGATGAGGCTGTTGACGAATTGTTGTCTACAGACGAAACAGGGTCTGAAGGGCGGCTGGCATTGGCCAGTGAGAAACTTACTGACCACTACAAATCTATGGGCGAATCCCTGACCGCCAACGGGCAAGCGGAAACTGCCCGGCGTCTGTACGAACGGGAAAAGAAACACTGGGGAAAATTTTCCGGTTCGGTTCTTACCGTTGCCGGTTCCGGGCCAGAAACAATCTATATCAAATTCGGCTCGCGGAAATCTACGGGGTTGTTTGTGTCTGTTACGGATTTTCCCCAGGAAAAAGCCAAGCCCAGGGGCGCAAGCTCCCGCGCAGCCGGGGAACCCAACAAAAAGCGCAAGGGAACAGGCGCAGGCGCAAAGCCTCAAGTTCCCACCAACGTGGCGGAGTTTGCCACGCTGGCGAAAACTACACTGTCTGAAGATGAAAGAGTTATGCTTTCCGGTAGAATCATCCGGGAGCTTGCCCCGGAAAAGCGTCAAGCGATAATTCAGGAAATCGTCGGGGAACTTGGCTTCACCATCCGGAAAAAGCCTGTTCGCAAAACCGGCAAGAAAACCGGCACGAAAGCCGCCTAAACCCAGGCACCTGGCAAACCGACAAGCTGGCCAGCCGCACCCTTGCGGCTGGCCAGCTTGCCCTTGCCTATGGGCGCACATGCGCCCATAGGCAAGGGCAAGCAAAGCGAAAGGTAGTCTTTTAATTTTTTGGGAAATTTCCCAAAAACCAGACCCCCTTTCTCGTGAAGCTCCCCTTTGTTTTAGACCTGACATTCATTTTATTCTGGATGCCCGTCTAAACTGCTGCCCGGATTCCCAGGAATCCGCGTGGCTAAGTGTGTTCCCTTGGCACCCCGTAACGGGTGCGGTTCCCCTGGCTGGATGGGGGCGGGCAGGACTGACAACCCTGCTATGTATCAGACCGGAACATGACACTGATTCACTGAGTAGGCCCACGGCACAGGGAAAGTTACGATTCCCTTTGACTGCAACCGAGCCGAAAACGTGATGCCTTTTCCCGCGAGGGAAGGGGTAGCTAATCTGCGGTAACGGAACCCGCAAACAACGCGCCATGAACTTCATGCGCGGGCGCACTCCAAAAGAGACAATGCGCGCATGTACTGGTGAGAAGGACTTCTGATGAAGTTTTTGGGAATTTTCCCAGAATTCTGCCAGGGCGCTTTCCTAGTAAGCCTTTCTGTTCCCCCAATGAGACGGACAATCAGCAGACCCCTTGTGGGTAAACCTGTGGAGCAGAGCTGCCCCAACAGAAAGAAATCGTCCTGCCCAGGCAGAACCGCACGGCAAGCCAGTCAAAAGCCCCTGGACGGGAGCCGGCGACAGCCGAACAGCCGTGATGCCTTACACGTCACCCAATGAGATGGACAACGGACAATGCTTTGCATTCCGGGACGTTGTGAGCGCATCGAACAGCGCTCTTGAGAAAGAGTTCTGCTCGATGCACTCACTTTCACTCAAACACATTCACAGGAGAAAGCCATGAAAACCAATTTGACCGAACTTTTGAAAATCGTTGGGCCCATCGAAGTTTCCGAGGGGGTTCTTTCGTACCACGGCGGCAAGATTTCCCTGGCCGTCGAACGTAACTGCAAAGTGCCCATCTCAAAGCACCGGGCAGAATGCCTGCTGCGAGAGAAAAATCGTTTCATGGCCTGAGTAAAGGCCGCGATTTTACCCTTTTAGAATGAAACCCCCACCCTCTGTTTTTGGGACTTTTCCCAAAAACAAACTCACAGGAGAAAGCTATGAAATACCAAAATCTGAACGATGTACTCAACCACGCCGAGCAGTTTGACAAGGACTGCAAAAGAGGCAACCCCCAACTGCGCTGCGTAAAGTGCCCAGTAAACAAGGCTTGCAATGAAGCAGCCCGTGAGGAGCTCCAACATGACTGGCCAGCAGAGATGCTAGCCGCCCTGCAAGCACGTCTTGACGAAGAACAGGAGTGGGAACGCCGAACCATTCCGGCTGACGCACTCCGGGAGAATGGCACCACCTTCGACGTTGCCTTGCCCCAGTTCCTCTGGAACGAGGTTTATCAGAAAACGGGTCGAAACCCCTTCGGCCTCATCGTCTGGGCCTATCCACCCAAGTTCAAAGTCTTCGGATGCCCGGTTCCTGTGCATCCCGTGGGAGCTGAAATGCTGGCAGAGGCCGACATCATCACCTGCTCCCTGGAAGTGATGCTGGAAGAGGAGGTGCCCAATGTCTAAACCTACAGAGAGAACCCCCTGGTGGCTGTTCTTGGCACTCCCAGCCATCATCCTGGCCGCCGCCTGGCTGGAAGACGACCCAGCGCAGGAATGGGCCTTACGGGAGTGCATGTCCCAAGTTCCTGCAGAAGCATTGGTAGTTTCGTCCTATGTCTCTGAAAAAAGCGATGGAAAAATCCATGTAACTATAGATTTTTCATACGGCGGAGCACAGCAGAGGACGGAGTGTTTTCTGTAGTGGTATTCTGAACTCATTTTGTCTAAAGGGAGTTAGATAAAATGAGTTCCTAATAATATCTAGTACCCTAATATTGTGTATAAGATTTCTTATACATATTCAAAAAGGGGGCGGGGGGTTAAGGGTCGGTAGGTCTGGGAAACGCTGTGGTGTAACACGAATTTTAAGCACAGCGTTCTCAGCCCCAAGGGGGGGGGTCTTCGCAGGAAAGTTCTCCTCCTGTTCTCTACGGAAGCCATAGGAACTATGAGATTTTACGACGCCTCTAAACCTATGATATTTTTGGGATTTTTCCCAGAATTTGGACGGCCATCAAATCTCAATTCAAAATTGCTAGACAAATTTTCAGATAAAATATGAAACAACTCCTAGCAACTATGAGACCCCCACCATTTTCGTGCAAAATAAATACTCCCTCCCTTTTTTCTACATAGATTTAAGGTGGAGATTTCTCTTTTCCCAGAAAAACTCACGAATCCGCTTAAGAACTTTTCGTATGCATCCATATAGCCGAATTGCGAAAAAACCTCAAATTATGAGATAAAGTGAATGGCACCCAGTCCTTCACAATGTCTAGCAATTTTGCTAATCTTCAACGACACCCACAACGACAACCAACCTGAAAGTCTACAACATGGGAGAATTATTCAATGAATCCATCAGAAGAGAAGTCCAGCAACTCTGCGGTCGGCATTCCGGCCAGTGTCCTGACAGCCAAAACAACCTACAAGGAGCGGCACACCCGCCTCAAGGAGGCGGTGGCCAATTTCGAGCGGCTGAAAGACGCTCTGCCTGCCGTCCCTGAAGGAACCCTCCTTCCGACGCGCCGGGACGTTACCGGCGAGGTGCCAGACCGGGTAAAGGCGTTGGCGCGGGAGGTCCGGGAAGGGCGGGTAGGGTCTGCAATGTTCCCCGGCTATCCTGAAGACCCCCCGGCTTCAACTCAAGTGCTGGAAGGCCAGTGCCTGTGCGGTTCGCCGCTTTCTGTTACCACCCGGGAACTGCATCGGCAACTGAAAACTTCAAAAGCCGGGGCGAAGCAATTCTTCGCCCCCTTCGACGGTGAGGACTGCCCCCGGGAAGCGTTTCCCTGCAGACATTTGAGGCATACCGCCTCTTCTGTCCATCGGCCCCTGTACCGTGTCTGGGCCAACATGCGGACGGCTGCGGTAAAGGCGCTGGAAGAAGGTCAGGACGTGGCCATTCACCAACCGTGGTTCGACAAGGAGCTGGGCTTTGCCCGGTTCGTGATTGATGCCGGTATCAAGCCGCAAGGCAGTCACAAGCTGGTCAGGACGGGAGAGGGCTTCACGCCGGCGGATTTTGAGTGGCAGAAAACGCTATCAAAAACCAATTCCGAACAGCGCCTGGCTTACAACAGATTCTATGCGCTGCGCCGGGATGCCGAGGCCCGGGAAGTTCCCCTGCATTGGAAGACGGCGGCAGCCTTCTCTGAATGGGCGCTGGAACAGCTTTCCGAGCAGTTCCCGGGCGAGTCTATAAAAGACTTTCGCCTGTCCTGGAAAGAAGCTGACACGAAAGGCTTCACGCCGGAAAACTACCGCTTTGTAAGGCGGCTGCACCGGGGCAAAGCCCAGGCAAGGAAGAAGAAATTCCCCGGCCCTGAAAATTTTGCAGGCGTCAGGGTGGACAGTGAGGAAAAGCAACTGATGTCTATGCGGTTCATCGAGGTACTGCTGGATACTTCGCTGCCCGACAACGTGGAAGAAGCACTCGACCGGGTGCTTCTGGAATTTGGGAAAACTCCCAAAAATTAACCAAGAGGAAAAGAAGATGAAACCTACAGAAATAACGCATTATGTGGAGAACTCCTATGAAGGTAAACCCAGCTTTGTCATTCTGATGAGTGACGGTAAGGAATACATCAGCAACGGCTGTGTATTTGTTGAGGACACGCCAGAAAATCGATCTGAGCTTATTGCTGAGCACCGCTGCGAAGCTGAGCTTGAAGAACTGTTGAAGGCTCCTGGTATTGGCTGGGATGAGTTGCTAAATGGCAGTCATATGTTTCATGGCTGTAAAGCGCTGACAGAACCGGCAGCAACGCCGGAGCTTGTGGATGGGATCTGGATGTACAAAGGCTGCAGTTCACTCAAGGAACCGGCAGCAACGCCGGAGCTTGTGAATGGGAACCACATGTACCATGGCTGCAGTTCACTCAGGGAACCGGCAATAACGCCGGAGCTTGTGGATGGGAACCACATGTACCATGGCTGCAGTTCACTCAAGGAACCGGCAGCAACGCCGGAGCTTGTGGATGGGATCTGGATGTACAAAGGCTGCAGTTCACTCAAGGAACCGGCAGCAACGCCGGAGCTTGTGAACGGGAACCACATGTACCATGGCTGCAGTTCACTCAGGGAACCGGCAATAACGCCGGAGCTTGTGGATGGCAGCTATATGTACTATGGCTGCAGTTCACTCAAGGAACCGGCAATAACGCCGGATCTTGAGAAGGGAAGCTATATGTACTATTTCTGCGGTTCTCTGAAAGAACCGGCAGTAACGCCAAAGCTTGAGAATGGAGGCGGTATGTATTGCGGCTGTAGTTCGCTCAAGGAACCGGCAATAACGCCGGATCTTGAGAAGGGAAGCTATATGTACTATTTCTGCGGTTCTCTGAAAGAACCGGCAGTAACGCCGGAGCTGCGATATGGAAACAGCATGTACAGAGGCTGCAGCTCCTTAAAGGAGCCGGCAGTAACGCCGGAGCTGAAGTATGGGAACCACATGTACGAAGGCTGTCCCTTCAACAAGTAGATTTGGGAAAATTCCCAAAAACTGAAAGAGGAAAAGAAGATGAAAGAGACAATCCTACATCAAAGAAAGTTCAAGCGCGTCACCGCCAGAGGCTTGGAAACTGCCGTTGCCCAGCTCACCCAGCTTGGCAACCAGCAGCCCTACTTTTCTGTGACAAACGACAGTGGAGCTGCTCACGAAGACATCGCCAAAGCGTTTCCAGAGCTGAAGCCGCTTATCGCCCTGCATCTGTGCAATGAGCAGGGAAAGCCCATGCATGCAGTAGCCAACGGGCTGTATTTCCTGGAACAGGCTGACTTCAGCGCAGCGGCCAGACATTTCAGAATCCCTGGGACAGAGGCAGAAGAGTTGTGGTACCAGTATGTCGTAGTACGGGAGAAGGCTCAACGGTCCGCCCAGAAAGCTTCCAAGGAAGAATGGGAGCGGTTTGAGGCCGCGCTCAGGGAAGCCTTGGAGCCTTTGGCCAGGGAGCTGGAAAGTCTTGGGAATTCCCATTATGTACGATACGAGAAGGCGTTTCGCAAGTTCAACTACAAGCTGCTGATGAAGACGGCAAAGGAGATCAAGGAAGGAACTCCGGAACTGAAGGAGCTTGCGGAGATTCTGGAGGAGACGGCACAAGCTGTCAGAAAAGGGGTGCTGAACCGGGTTTTCGGGGGTGTGTCCCTTGGTGAGATGATCACAGCAAAAAGAGCCTTTCTCTCATCCTGGAGAGAGGCGAGCAGAATCCTTTCCAGAAAGAAAGGCCATGTGATTGAACAGAAGGCAGAGGCAAAGCTCCGCTACCACAAGAAGGTCTGGATGGAAGACATCATCTCTGCCTGCTTTGCTTCCTGCTGGAAGCGACAGGCCCAGGCCGCCATCGAGTTCCTGAAGGAGCCGGATCTCATTGATGTGCCGGAATCCTATGAGGATGAAGAGGATCTTCTGATGAAAGTGGGGTCGGATACGCTGCCGATTATTGATGTGAACCATTATGACCCCAGCTCCGTGGTGTCCGGGGGCTACGAGTATGTTGTCTTCAGAACCCGGGAAGAAGCCGGGGAAGCGGCGGAGGAATACTGGAGGAACATGGCCAAGAATGACAAGGGAGAGTTCAAGTGCCTTGTCGGGGAAGAGAACCTGTTGGCCTGGGCCTTGGGTGAATCAGCAGGGCCTGGCAGCAAGAAGGTCAACTCCCTGGAGGAATGGTTCAATCTCTGGGAAAACCACCCGGAAGAGCAGTGGGCCAGTTATGACTGGGAAGAGGTGTCGGGCTACGTCAATGAACCATTGGCGGAAGAGCTTGGCTGGAGCTTTGAGCCGGATGAGACGGGCTGGATGCCGGTCGTAGCGTATCGGAGGAACTGACCATGAAAAGCGAACTGTTTATCGCTGGAGAGCCTGTGGCTCAGTTTATGAAACGGGAAACCGGCTACTGTGGCTGTTGGGTATGCTCCAGCACGACCTTGGCCGACACACTGCAAAGAGGTCTCAAAGCCTCGGCGTGCCGGAGAAAGCGGAAGGTTCAGGTTCACCGGATGCCGGCTGTCAGAGGAGATCTGGCATTTCGTGTGGTGATAGCCGAACTGACGAAGTAAAAAAGAGGCCCGCCAAAAGGGGGGAGGCGGGCCTAACATCAAAGAGAGTAAAGACAGTACAGAACCAAGAGAGTTCTGTGTCAACAATAGCAGAATCCTCTGTGCTGTCAACCCCCAGCAATTTGAAATTTGGGAATTTTCCCAGAAACTGAAAGAGAGGAAAACAAGATGAGACCAGTAGAAATCGTTCACTATGTGGAACGCTCCTATGAAGGTAAACCCAGCTTCGTCATTTTGATGAGTGACGGTAAGGAGTACGTCAGCAATGGCTGTGTGTTCCTAGAGAACACTTGGGAAAAAAGGGCCAGGCTTATTTCTTGGTACGACTGCGAAGTTGAACTCAGGAAACTATTAAAGATTCCTGGCATTGGCTGGGATGAGTTGGTAAATGGCCAGTATATGTTTCGGGGTTGTAAAGCGCTGACAGAACCGGCAATAACGCCGAAGCTTGAGAATGGAGCCAATATGTATTACGGCTGTAGCTCACTCAAGGAGCCGGCAATAACGCCTGAGCTGGTGAATGGAGACTGCATGTATTATGGGTGCAAGTCTCTGAAAGAGCCGGCAATAACGCCAAAGCTGGTGAATGGGTTCAATATGTACGACGGCTGTCCCTTCAACACATAAACCTGGGAAAATTCCCAACACTTAACCAAGAGGAAAACAAGATGATTAAACGATACACAATTGAAATTGTACCGGATCAAGATCCTGAAAATCCCAGAGACGGGGAAACCAATGCGGCTCAGATATATATACCTGAGTGGTCAAAATACCGTCACTTTGCAGATAAAGGTGCGCTTGAAAATCTGTTGGTCGAGGTGGTGCCCAGCGCTCAGTTTCAGGCATTGTCTGATGAAGAGAAGGAGCTTGTTGAAGAGGGCACAAGCGCATTGTTCCGGGTAGCTGGAGAGGCCAGGGCTGCCCTTGCCCTGCCACTGTACCTGATGGACCACGGCGGCATTGCCCTGAGTACGGGGGACTTCGTCGATTCATGGGATTCTGGCCAGGTGGGGTGGGTCTTTGTCACTTCCAAGAGGATGAAAGAAGTTCTTGTGAAGGAGGAGTTCAACAAGGAAGGAAGGAAAGCGGCATCGGAAGCTATTCGGCAAGAGATCGCAACTTTCAATGCCTATCTGTGCGGCGATGTTTGGGGTTGGGTACTCAAGTCCCACATCTATTCAATGGAGTCTCAGGAATGGATTTTGTATGACGACTGCGAAGAGTCCGTCTGGGGATACTACGACAAGGAGCAGGCAGAGAAAGAGGCCGAGGAAGCGATGAAGTCTGCCATGTCTAGGGAAAAACAGGAGTCTGTGTTCAAGCTCAAAGAGGCGGAAGAGGAGTATGAGATGGCTTTGAAGAAGGCCGGGATTCCTGGCAAGGTCACTAAGGAAACTGTGGAAAGTCTGTGTTGGTTTCATTCCACGGCAGAACGGGCCAGAAAAGAGTGCGAGGTACTGTTCAACATGGCGTATGGGGGTAAAAATGACCATACAGAAGCCTGACCTTTCAGAGGCTATGCGCCTGGCCCATAAGCTGAAGAAGTGGCGCATTCGCCGTGAGATCCAGAACTATCTATATGAGCAGGAACTGAGCCAACGACGTGAGCAAGAAGTCCGAAGGGCAGTGTACGAGGGCAGGACGGACTTTGTTTTAGAGAGCGAGGTGTCATCAGCCCTTCGGAAGGTTCGACAGGCTGAGGCACTTACGGATGCTGTGAGGGCTGAGATCAGCCGGAAGATTGAAAGTCGAATGAACTAGGGAATTTTCCCAAAAACTAACCAAGAGGAAAACAAGATGAGAAATGTAATGACAAATAATGAAGTATTTCATGCCTGGGCCAATCAGACGCAGGCTTCCGCCAGAAACTCAAGCGGCAGTGTGTTTTTTGAGGGGGGAAAGCCGTATAGCTATGGCTTCCACTATCCTGTGGCAAAGCTGGTTGGCGAGGATACGGCACTGTTCAACAACACCCCGACTTCGGTGACTACTGCCAGGCAAAGGTCTCAGGAGGCACAGGCAGCGTCTCACAAGAAGATTTTCTGGGTAGCCAACCCATTGGCTTCTACTGCTGGGGAGCATGAGATGAACCTGAGAGACTACCTGGAGCGGGTTAACGACTTGGTGGGGAGCATCCCTAGAGCCAGAAAAGAAAACAAAGGCTTCAGGATAGTAGCCGTTAACCAGCTTCTGCAGGAAGCCAAGGAGTATGCCGATCTATTCAATATGACAGGCCGGTACAGGGAAATGTTCCTTGGGCTGGAAAAGCAGCTTTCATCCGGATCTGTGGAAAGTCTGGTAGCCGAGGCAAAGAAAGCCGCTCGGGAGCGAAGGCGCAAAGTCCGTGAGAAGTTCTTGTCTGAGACGCTGCCGAAATTCCGTCGGGGAGAGATTCGGTATATCACTGATCCTGTTAATCCGAATGTAGCCTATCTTCGGGTCACCGATCTGAGGGTAGAGGGTGAAAAGGGTAATCGAGTAACAGGGAACGGAGTGGCTACCAGCAAAGGCATTTACCTGGAACTCTCTGAGGCAAAGAAGCTGTGGAAGCTGATCTCTTTGACAAAAGCCAGGGGAAAGCCCTTTGTTCCAAAGAAGACGATATGGATAAACCACACGTTCACACTGGGTAAGATCACGGCCAAAGGTGACCTTCATGCCGGGTGCCATCTGGTGCCCTATGCCGAGTCAGAGCGGGTGGCAAAGATCCTGGGCTTGCCCAAAGTTGAGGTGGTGAAATGAAATATTGGGTAGTGTGGGAGCTTGTTGAGGACGGCTCCAAGTGGAAAGAGTATCCCCCGGTAAAAATTCAGGATCTGGATCAGATCCATGAAGAGGGGGCGCTGGAAGCCTACTGCGAGGTTACCGGAACTCGCAGAGATGTGGTTAATTCCAGAGGTAACTTTGACTTTGACTGGGGAGCAGTGGTAGTCAATGGCGTAGGTGACCTTTTGGGCCGCATTCTTGTTGAAGAGATGCCGTAAGGCAGGAGAAAAAGATGGATACCAAGTTTGAAGATGTGGTGTTCTACTATAAGCAGGCTCGCAAAGGTGCTTTGCTGAGAGTAGAGCAGACAGACTGTGATGGCGTGACGGAGGTGAGGATATATCGCCTTCCCCGCCTGTACCAGGAGTGCAGCCGGTTCATGGATTATGTTCACGATCATGCCGAAGGTTTAGTGGTGGCAACGTACATCCACCCGGCAGATGTGTCTGAGCTGACGATTCACGACATGCCGGAGTACATGACGACTTACGGAGAGAGCCATGAGCAATAAACTGATAGAGGTAGACGCTGAAGCGTTTTTCAAGTTTGTTCAGGGAACCCTCTACCTGGACTACTATGTGTCCAGCCCTGAGCCTATTCCGTTGGAAGGGCAGGCCGTCATGGAGTGGCAGGATGTGCGCTGCATTGTGGTGGCCAAGATGGTAGTGGATTATGCTACCAAGCAAACGCACTATTACCTTCTGCAAGGAAAGCAGCCTGACAAGCCTTTGACTCCAGGTCAGAAGGTGGCCTATTTGGGCGCTGATGGAGCCGTTTGCCCCTACTGCCAGACTGAAGACTCTATGGCTCGTGGGAGCTATGTCCACCGAGGAAGCCCATGCACGATAAAGCAGCTTGCTGTGTGTGATTCCTGTGGAGGAAAGGTCACTGAGATTTATACTTTAACCAACGTGGAGTAATAGACATGGAAAAAACCTATCCGAGAATTGTAGGCTATCGACGCCGCCCAAAAGCAGACAAGGACGGCGGTAAAGGGTACGGCAAGCCCTGCGTAATGTGTGGGAAGAATACCTGCGGAGAGAAGTGGGTTCAGTATTCCTACATGCGAGGGGATGATGAGACGGTGAGAGTCTGTGCCGAGCACTGGAAGGTTCCCGATGAAGAGATTCTTCATGCGCTGGAGAAGGGTGTAGATTGGGTGGAATCCTGCGAGAGGAAAACCAAATGAAGACAAGTAAACTATTCCTGTGTCAGTCAATGGCGTTGGCTACCAGAAGTGCCTGGGGATTTGGAGAGGCTCTGAGAGGGCTGAACCGAGGAAGTGGCCCTTCATATCCCGGTAGCCCTGGGAGAGTAAGCGGCGTTGCGAAACAGCGCAGGGCCAAACAGAAACGTAAGAACAGGAGAAAATGAGATGGTAGATGGCATTCCAGGAGACGGGCCTGAAGAAGTTTCCCGTCAGAATTCGGAGAAGAAGTCCCAGAGAGAGGTCAGGTATTTTATCGTAAAGGTAAAGGATGCCAAACGCTACCTGACCGAAGATGAGCTTCTGACGCTGGAAGAACTGGGAAGAAAAGTTCAGATACGCCGGCAGGAAGAAGGAAGAGGACAGCTTTTCGGCGTTGTGGTGGAAAGCGATTGGCCAGAGTATGAGAAAGTGTGGGCCATGATTGAAAGTCGGGTGACAGGGAAGCCTACACAAGACGAATATGGCCAAAGGGACTTTCCTCTTCCTGACTGGGCTGAAAGGTTCAGTAACGGAGGTTATTTTGAAGAAGGCGCCCAGCTCCGTACCAGAGACGGAAGGAAAATAGGCAATGCGGTAGTTTCAGAAATTGTCTACGATCCAGAGAGAAGCGAAAAGGTTGCTACTGTGGTGACAGATGTGGGTACTGTGGTGCATCTTTCCAAGGATGGACTTGAAGATCTGTTCTATCCGCCCGTTTATGTGATGGCCGAAAAACTCATGCCAGCAAGAGGGTTTCTGTGCAGAAACGCCACGTCCAAGTCTATCGGAAAGTATTCTGGGTGGGTGTTTATGCCTGCCAAGTCTGCTATGGAAGCGGCGATACAGTACCGGGACTTTATTCGTCAGACTGGGGCGGCCTGTTTTCAGGTAGAGGTGAAAGCCCGCCCCCGTGTACCAACCTCTAAATCAGAGGTAATTTCAGTATAGGAGAAAATAAGATGGCAAACTATTTGAGATCAAGAACCAAGAAAGCAACCAAGACCGGGAAGGAGAAGGCACCGCTTTCCCCTGCGGAAGTCACTCGCCTGATCCGATTTCTCATAAAGGACGGAATGAAAGGGAAGGCCGCATGACCTATAACTACCGATGCACCAGAGCTTCCTGCCGGGCCAGGGTCACACTGAAGAAGAAGAAAGAGCAGTATGTCCGTGGCAAGGTGTGTCGGGTTTGCGGGGGCAACATCTCACATGACCCTGGGCCAAAGCGTAGGCACAAACGGGAAGTGTGCCTATGTGATGGTTACTCCTTCCCTCATAGGTCTGGAACCGCTCCCTGGTGTGTAGACTCTCCCAGGGAGCCAACAGAAGAAGAATACCAAGAGAGGTTTGGCTACTATGAAACAGGGTAAACCCAGCTTTCCAGATCTGCCACAGCTTCAGAATTTCCGGGCAGTGACCGGACTCTTCGGGAGAAATTTTCCCGAGCACTACAGAAAGGCGCAAGCCTTTCAAGACAAATTGGCGGGCATTGAGCCTGTCGCAACCAACAAAATAGAGAGGTACAACCATGAGTATCAAAGTAAGACGCGCCATTCAGCCACTTCTGGACGAAGCCGGGCTTGAGTTTTTTCACGCTGGACTGCAAGGCAGTACGAACCTGCTTCAGATCCGTGGCCAGTGCTGAAAACCCTATATCACGATCTCCGGCATCAAATTCTCTCAGTCGAATCCGGGAAAGGAGGACGTAGCTTACGCTGCTGAGCTTTTCAAGGATTTCCTGGAGCAGAACGGAGAAGAGCTTGCTCGGCTGCCGAAGCTTCTGGCCAAGAAGAAAACGGAGCAGGAGCGTTGGCGGGCGGCTCAAAAGCTGCTGCTTTCTTGCCACGGGGTAGGCGGTGTCAGAGAATGGGCTGAAGGCTCGTACGGGGAACCGGGGCTGTATGTCCGTACCAGGCCAGGGTTCTGGCTGAAGGTTGATATGAGAACCGGAGTGACCACTCTTCACGAGTACGATGCCGAAGACCTGTCCCTGACAGAAGAACAGATTTCTGCCGAGTTTGCTATTCTGGATCGGCTTGAGACAGAGAGAAACGGGGCAAGAAAGGCACGGAAAAGCGTCCTGCAGGTCGAGCAGGAGTTGGATGATTTGGTGGCAAAGCTTCAGACTTGCGACATCTGACCAAGCCCGGTCATAGCGGAAATGGGGGCCGGAATGGGCCGGCCCCCGACTGTTGACAACAGGTTCTCACGAGCCTATACTTCAAGATGAGTAAGGATTCTTGCTCAAACTAACCAACAAGAGGAAAGACAAATGACGGTAACAATCACGAACCAAGATGTACATGAACTCCAGCAGGAGTGGGTAAAGGCCAAGAAAGCCGAGGACTCCTGGAAAGCCTTCCGGCTGGCCAAAGAGGAAGAGATTCTGCAGGCCCTCAATGACACCGGGTATGATTTCCCTTTCAAGGGAAAGCTTTCCCTGGAGCACCTGGACATCGACTTCGGTCTCACCCGCAAGTTCTCCCAGGCATGTCTGGGCCAGGTGGTGGCCAGCAATCCTTCGCTGCTGCAGTCCACGTTCAAGGTCGAGTACAAGCCTGTGCGTAATGCTTTGGTGGATGAGCTGGTCAACAGCGGCTCTGCCGTAGGCATTCAACTGGCGTCCTGTTTCGAGGATAAGCCACGCAAGCCTGCGTTCAAGGCCCACAAAGAAGAATGATCTGCCGGGCTGCTCTGCTGCTGTTGTTGGCAGCGGGGCTGACGGGCTGCCTGTCCAGCTATGTCTGTGACAGGCAGTCTTTCGAGTACGGGCAGCGGGGAGAAGTCGCTCCCTGTATCAGAGAGATGGCGTTTCGAGGTCTGACAGAAGAACAAAAACGGCTGAGAGCGCTTGACCAGGAGAACTGCTGGTCAGGAGAGTCTCGTTGCCCAATCTCGTACCAACATAAGGTCAGGGTGGAATCCTCTTCCTGGCCGGAATCAGAAACCTTTATCATTAACTGGAGAGTAAAGCCATGAACATCAACCAAGCAAAGGACGTACTTCGGTACATTCTCAGTACCATGCCAGACCAGGCCGCCATGTTGTGGGGTCTTCCAGGGGTAGGGAAATCAGAAGCCGTCAGGCAGATTGCCGCAGAAGCCGGGATGGGCGTTATCGAAACCCGCCTGTCTCAGATGGACCCGGTGGATTTTCGAGGAGTCCCGGCAGTTGTTGACGGAACGACTGAATGGATGACCCCGGCGGAATTTCCGAAAGAAGGCTGCCAGCCTACGATATGGTTCCTGGATGAGATCAATGCCGGTTCCCGGGCTACTATGGCCAGTGCCATGCAATTGGTGTTG
>DRLX01000502.1 GCA_011322715.1 Desulfobulbaceae bacterium | reverse complement strand
ATTCGTACAACACAGATTGTTATAAAGTCTAACTTAAACGTGCCTTAGAATTTATACTGGAACCCTGCCTGAACACGATTCATGTCACCATCATCACCGTTTTCAACTTCACGGTATGCCCAGATATATTCAATACCCATGTTAATGCGGGGAATCGGACTCCAGATGAGATTGGCATGTACTGACTGGTACTGCTCATCAGCAGCATTGGTGACGTAATTCAGGTCATTATCCCGCTCAGCCAGCGAGTAGATAACGGAGGAACGGAGGTTCTCCATCCAGAAATGCTGGTAACCAACAACAAATCCGTACTGGTCGCTGGTTTCAACCTCATGGGTAACGGGATTGAGGAAACCATCATCCCAACCGGCATTCAAGTAGCGACCGATTGCATTACCATAGTTAAATTCAAGGGTTGCATTGTCCTTGCCGAAGGTGGGGATAACGGCATTGGCACTGAAGGCATAGCCAAGTTGGCTATCATCATATTCGGCGGTATCAATGGACAGGTCACGCAGCATACCAATCAAAGAATAATGGCCAAAACCGGGATTAAGATTTACCCGGGCAATGATATCAGGAAATACATTCTGGCCACCGTTGATGGACTGGTTGCCTGCGCCATCGGCATCCTTTACCAGGAAGGTATTTTCCGGATTTTCAATAGCAAACATGGCAGAACCACCGGAGAAGGGCTGGGTCCAGCGAATCATGGGCTGGCGGATAAAGAGGCTGCCTGCAGGACCGCCGAAATCAATGGTTTCCGTGTACGCTGCCAGGTCAATAAAGGTCGACCAGTCCTGACCTATGCGAAGATGTCCCAGCTCACCATAGGCGCGGCGCAGACGAAGGCCATACGAGTTACTATATACCTCGTTTCCTCCGGCTCCAAAGAAATCCGTCTCTATCCTGATGTTAAATTTTCCGTAGTCGGTATCGGTAAATGTTGCAAAACCAAGCCTGGTCTGACGGGCATGCATGATAAAGGAATTGTCGGCCAGTTTGTCCTGGTCCTTATCAAGAGGTACTGCGGAAGGGGTATAGGCATATTTGCCTCCACCGTCGGTATCGGTGTAGATGGCATCCATTTTGGCATACCCATAAATCTTCATGTTGGTGTTTGCCGCTAACTGCAAACCACTGGATGCTGTTTTCTTCGTTGCAACCTCTTGAACGGTTTTATTGGTTTCAGCCTGGTTCTCTTCCATGACCGCCATTTTCTGTTCCAGGGTCTGAACGGTCTGCTTCAACTGTTCAATCATGGCCTTCATGTCTTCCATGGACTCTCCGCCACGGGTTCCGGCAATGGCCGTGGAGGCAGCACCGACGCAAGCCGATGATATAACGACAGCGGCGAAAATTGCCCGGGTCTTTTTCCAACCCCAATTAGCTTCTCTCATTTTTTCTCTCTCCTTTGGTTCCTCTTGGAAAATTCTTTTTTAAAAAACAAAAATACCAAATAAACTTACAACGTGATTCAAGTGGGTTTTTTATAGCAAAAACTTGATCCCGTCAAGGACTATAAGTACAATTTTTTGTATTTTTTTGAACTCCTCTTTTTTATTCAAAATTTATAAAAAGGTCTGCGCGTTGAGATCATCAAAGTTCCGCCTCTATATTTTCTGCGAATTCTAATGAACCCTACTCCATCAATCAGCATCCAGGGCGCGGCAATCTCCGGTCATCCAACCGATGCGGATGTTCTGTCCAACTTCGAGCATCCTGCCGTCGGCGGCATTTGGTATCTTGACGATAAATTCACTGTTACCGGCAACCGTCATTCGGCAGCGGATATGATCTCCAAGATAGATTAACTGTTCGACATGACCATCAACCGTCTGGGTCATTTTGTCCTCATCTGGATTTATGACCACCCGTTCCGGGCGAATGGAGAGCAGGGTCGGAATCCCGACTTCATCGACATTAACGGCAAGGGCCCTCACTTTCTGACCATCATCCAGGACAACCTCGGCAACTCCTTGATCAATGGAGTCAACTGTACCGCGCAGGGTATTGTTTTCGCCGATAAACTGGGCGACAAAAGAGTTGTCCGGGCGTTCGTAAAGATCATCCGGCGGAGCTATCTGCTGAATAATTCCATCTTCAAAAACAGCAATCCGGTCCGACATGGTCAGTGCCTCGGACTGATCATGGGTAACATAGACAACAGTTACCCCTAATTTTTGATGAATGTTTTTTATTTCATACTGCATCTGCTCTCTGAGCTGTTTATCAAGGGCACCAAGAGGTTCATCCATCAGGACAAGCTCCGGTTTAAAGACCAGGGCCCTGGCAAGGGCCACCCGCTGTTTCTGGCCACCGGAAAGCTGGCCCGGATAACGGTCCACAAAATCTTTCATCTGCACCATATCAAGGGCTTCAAGCACAGACTCATCAACTTCCTCTTTCCCAAGTTTTCGCACCTTGAGCGGAAAGGCCAGATTTTTCCCAACGGTCATGTGGGGAAACAAAGCATAATTCTGGAACACCATGCCGATTCCCCGTTTATGGGGCGGAATATTGTTTACCGGCTTTCCATTGTAGTAAATTTCCCCCTGAGTTGCGGTTTCAAAACCGGCCAGCATCATCAGGCAGGTAGTTTTTCCGGAACCGGAAGGGCCAAGCATGGTGACGAACTCACCTTTTTCAATGTCCAGGTTAAGGTCCTTAACAACGAGACGGACGCCGTCATAACTCTTCTGAACGCCTTTAAAGCTGACATGATACTGTTGTTTTTCCATGTGTTCTTTTCACCTGTAGTTAAAGAATCGGTATCTATCAAACCGTTCAATGGATTATCATCTGCGACGATTAAATGGCTCCCTCTCTTATCAACCACTCAATTTAAAAAAGATATGGCCCATCAACATCGCGCACATACACTGTGTGGGTTACCAGATCCTGAGCGGGCGTGTAATAATGAAGATAATAACCCGGATCCTCGACGACAAATGAGGAGGGAAGTTTCATCGTAAGATCCAGGAATAATTCCAACCCCATACTTGGCGCAGCACTCACCACTGTTCCACGCCAATTGACATGGGATACAAGAT
>DRLX01000501.1 GCA_011322715.1 Desulfobulbaceae bacterium | reverse complement strand
GGAGGAGGGGACCATAATGGCGAAAAAAAATGAGCAAGAATTGGCAAAGGCTCTGGAAAAGATCGCGCAAAAGGGAATTACCGCGGACCGGCAACACCTGCTCGAAGATATTGGCGCACAGTTTGCCGATTACCGGGAGTGGATACGGGAATATGTAGTCAATGCGTATGATGCCGGTGCCGGTAGATGCAAGATATGGGGAGAAGAGGATAACGAAAAGATCACTATATTTGTCCAGGATGATGGCCATGGGATGGATCGTGATCGCGTGGTTGATTTTATGACACTGTTCCGGTCGGTCAAGGATGGTGATCCTCGCAAGGCTGTCGGTCGTTTCGGGGTTGGTAAGGCAAGTATCCTGGCTATTCCCGGATTGATCGGCCTTGCCATGGAGACCTCTACCGGCAAAGAGGGCTGGAAAATGGAAAGTTGTTCCCTGCTTGATGCAAAACCGGTGCAAATCAGGAGAATGGAAAATCCGGGCGAGCCAGGGACGACATTTGCGGTTTCATACAGGAAAAAAGTTTCACTGGCACAGGAACTGCTGAAACTGGGAGACGTTCTGTCCCGGTACCTGCGTTACCTGCCCATGACTATCACTGTTCAGAATCTTGCTTCATTCCAGCCCGGAGGGCAGAATTTCCGCTATATCAACGACCAATGGAGTGCTTACCGGGAGCGGGTGGGCAGAAAGTATACTTTTACCATAAATGATTATTCCTTTGAGGCCATTCTCGGCATTGGAAAAGGAAGCCAGGAGATCTACCAGAATCATGTTCTGATTACTGATAAATACGACCTGTTTTTCCATGACTGGGGAAAAAGCGTTTCCCTGCCCAAGCTCTCTGTTCGTATCGACAGCCCTGATTTTGAGCTGCCGTTTGGCCGTCATGGCCTGCGCAACGAGGAAATTCTCAATCCGTTGTCAGAATATATGCGTGAGACTATCCTCCCCCAGTATTTCGATGAATTATACGACGCGGTACAGCGGCAGTCTGCCGGAGATAAAATAGAAATATACAGTGAAGAGCTCGAGAATCTCGCAGTTGCACTGCTCAGGTATGACTGTGACAGCCGGAGGATGTGGAGCAGATTGCCTATGTTCAATGTTTGGGGCGCCGAACAACGTATGTCCTATTTGCAACTTCATGATCTGGCGGGACAAAAGAAAAGGCTATACCTGGAAGATCCGAATAATCCAGGTGCAGATTATACGGTGTTTGATGCCCCTGTTCTGATGACGATCCAACCGGTGGGGACGTTTGATTTGTTACAAAAACATTTCGGGCCGCTTCTGGTCAACCTTGGAGATGAAAACATGGTGCTCGAGCAGACTGTTACCGGAAATCGGAAGTTGACTTCCGAAGAGCTGTCTTTTGAATCTGCCCTGGGTTTTCATACCGATACATTAGCCCGGTACGAACCCGATAATGAGAAACAGACAGATTCTTTAAGAAGCCTTTTTGACTCGCCGGATGGTGCGGAAGGCTTATTTGCCGATCTGGTGAAATTGAACAACCTGAGCAACGAGGCCAGGAGCGCCCGGACGGATCTGGAAGAAATAGAATGGCGGGTCAATTACCTGGTTGAACGTGACGGAGTAACACCCTGCCGACGCCAGAAATACCTGTACACCAACAATACTGTCGTGCTCAACCTCTACCATCCTGAAATCAGAAAATTACTTGAACTGTCGAAAAAAGTCCCTGCACTGGCCGGACATTGGGCGCTTGCCATGTGTCTCCAGGACAGTAGAAAAATCTTGAGTCACCTCACACCAGAGGCAAGAGAAGAACTGATTCGACTCGATGCCGTAGTACGAAGTCAATATGTCAACAAACCTCCAAAAAAGACGCCGCAATCAGACAGACATTCGGAGGGAAGGCAACAGTTCCGTGATTATCTGCGCATGTTGGCCGGACGCTCCGGTATTTCAGATAACATCATCCAGTAGATGAATAATGAAGGAGGAAGGCATGGCTCGTAAACAACAGGCTGAAAAACATGGTGACATTGTACTCCCCAACGGTATTGACGTGGACCTCGACCAGGCATGGGCAAAGCTTATCGAAAGTCAGTTTCCCGGTAGTGCAGGACGTGGATTTGGCGAACTGATTCAAAATTTTCTCGACAGTTATCCGGCTGCCACCCCTTGGGAGGAACGTAGCGGCGAGATTGCAAGTGGGACAGACTGGATCAGTATTACTGATCATGGTGAAGGAATGGACCGCAACAGGCTGGCTCTGCTCGTTACCCTGGGAGGAACTGATAAAAACCAGGATAACAGTAAAATAGGCACATTCGGGGTTGGTTTCTTTTCCATCTTCAATCCTAAACTGGGAACCAGGCGGGTTCGGCTGGTTACCCGTTGTGAAGGTCGGACCGTGGAAATGGTTTTTCAGGTGACGAAACCGGGAAAACGGCCAAGGATCAGCACAAAAGTATTAAAGAAAAAGATCAGCTTTTCTACCCGTATCAAGGTGACATTTTCCGACCCGGATGCGGTAAAACTCTGCCTCAAACATGCCGACCGATGTCTGCGCTACTATCCCTGTGCCGTAACCATCAATGGGGCTCCTCATGAATCGGTATGGCAACAGGCGCAACAGGACGGAGCCATCATGTTCGAGGAGGGGAATTGCCACGGGTTTATCCAAAAGGAAAATTGGATCAGCAATACAACGGTATTATGCAAATACGAATTTCTGCTGCAAACTCGGTTCTGTTCTCTGCTCACTGGCGGTAGAGGAGTGAAGTATGATCTCAGGGATTATCGCCGTGCATCCATGCCTTTTATAGATGATCACTGCTACACAATTAACTGTAATGATCTCAGTGTAACCATAAGCCGGGACTCCTTTACCATGGACAGTGCCTATGATGCGATGATAGCTTCCCTGGCCCGTGTTCTGACCAGAGAACTTGGCACCAGGCTGTCACAATCATTTTCGGTGCCACTGATTGCCGCCAACCAGTACACCCTGATTCGGGAACTACACGATTATTTTTATCCCACAAATTTTAACAAGCAGATGGCCCCTGATATACGCCAGGTCATACAATTACTGGCACAGGCAAAAATTTATCGGTTCAACGGAAGAAAGCGCCATTATTCCTTGCAGGATATCTTTGATATGAAGAGTGAAGGG
>DRLX01000500.1 GCA_011322715.1 Desulfobulbaceae bacterium | reverse complement strand
AAGGAGAGCATGAGCAGCAGGGCAATTCCCGCTGTTGCCAGGGCAAGGGCCAGATTGACGTCACGCCGGATTATCCGCTCATTGTCCAGGGCGGCCCGGTACGCCCCGACCGGTGTCAGCGTAATGGTTGCCCCGCTATATCTGGCGGCCAGGTCATGTTCCAAGGCGGCAAACAGGGCACCAATCCGCCGTGCCTGGCCGGTATCGGTGGCACCGGCCAGGGGCCTTGCCGTCAGCAGCAGGTGACGGCCGTCCGGCGACAGCAGGTGCCCCTGGACAAAACGGGCCGAGAGCGTCGGGGCCAGCGGCGCCATCCGTGCCAGGACCAGGTCCTTCAGATTCAGGGGATCGCGACCGATGAACCGGGCCTGACCAATCCCCTCCATGGTGGCAAGGGACTGATGCAGTTGGCCAAGATGTTGCGTAATCCATGATTTCGTCAGACGAGGCGCAACTTTTTCTTCAAGTTGCCGGGCCGAAAACAACAGGGGCAGGGTCCGGGACACGTGGAGCGCCAGCTCCGGAATTAAATCGCCGATATCATCGGTACCGACCTGGGCAAACAGGCCGCTCTGCCGCATCTTTTTCTCAAGGTAATCGCCGCATTCCAACAAGAGTTCCTGCTGAAAAGGCCGGACCGTCAGATCAACGGCAACCTGGTCATGGATGGGGTGGTTACTAAAAATGGTCAAACCATCCGCCACCACCGGATCACCAGCGGGCAGGGAATGGATGACATCGGTGTCAATCTCAAGACGCAGCAGTCCGGCACCGGCAAGAACAGCGGCAAGCAGAAGGATGACGGACAGACGACGAAAATTTACCATGCTTGCTTTAATTAACTCGTTAGAAGTACGAACAATTTTCAAAGATGGCTAAGTAAAAACACAAATATACAGGTAAGCGTAGACTCCGAGGAGTAGTGTTCCGGGGCGGGTCACAGCTATACGGGTAGTATGTTGTGAATCGCCCCGGGACACACGACGCAGTAGATCGAAGTTTTTACGACGCCATCTTTATTGCAACCACCAGAAAACCAGTAGTCCCATGCCGACCAGGTGGCTGAGCAGAAGCACGGTCTTGTTGTTCTGGTAAAATTCATTGACCCGCTGCAAAAAGGGAAGACCGCCCAGCAGACGCCGGAGCCGGTCAATGGCCACGGTCTGGTTGTCCGTTGTCGAGAGCCCCTGAAAGGCGCACATGGGATAGAGGGCATAATAATTTTGGCATCGCTCTTTAAGCATGGTGTCATAAGGCGTGCCGCGCCAGGTTTGGCGCGCTATGGTCTCGGCAAAATCCCTGTGCACTCCATAGCCATGGGAAAGACACCGGTAGCTGACAGCGGCCAGGCTGTTGCCGATCCTGCGGCTGCCGGAAGTTATACAGCCCAGAAAAAAGGCGTTCCATCGGGGCATGGCGGCCAGGTCCTCACAGGCGGCCGCCAGCGCCTGCGGACTGAATCCGCGAAAAAAGACATCATCCTCAAAAAGCAGGATAGTCTCTGCTCCGGCCCCAAGGCCTTTGTTCAGGCAATGGATATGGGACTCAAAAATTCCCTGTTCCCGGTTTTCCGGATGCGGGTCGACCAGGACAAATTCCACCCGGTCCAGCAGACCGACACCGGCAAACTCCTGTTGTGCCTGTCTGCGCCGGTCCGCCCGTTCATGCAGGGAGATACAGTAAACCCTGTCGAAAAAATCCCAGCTTCGCTCCTGGTTGCCGCCGCCCTGATGCACCTGTCAATGCCCTTCCCGCTTGCCCGTGGACCCGGTTATCGGGTAGAATATAAAATTATTCATTTTGTTCAAGAATTCCTCTTGCCAGAGCGTACTGATGATCCGACCATTTATCCAACGGCTTGCCAATAAAGAATTTGTCCGCCGGGCCATGGAGGAGCAGGCAGACCTTTCCGCCTTCAAGAAAAAGCCGTCCCTGCGGATCATTACCGGTATTGCCGCCATCCTTTTCAGCTACATCATCGGCTGGCCTGCAGTCGCCGTTATCGGAGTCATTGCCGCCAAACTGCATGAACCCTGGCTGGCCGCCATCGGCTGCCCGCTTGTTTACGGCCTTTCCCATCTTGTCTTTATCCTCGGCATGTACCTGGCCGGGGCCACCTATTCCATGATTTTCCTCCGCTGGCTGACCAGGGTCGGCATGGAAAAACTGCTGGCATGGACGGAAAAACCGTAGGAGCGGATTTATCCGCGAAGAATCCGTGAACATGAACCTACACGATCTCCTGCATCACCAGGCCGAAAATCTCTTCACGCACCCGGCCCCGTTCATCCGCCAGCACAAGATCAAAGGACAGGCGACCACCATCACCACCAAGCAGCACCGCCCGCATGATATATACCGATCCCGGCCTGGTCGGCAGATGGACAACCCGACCGGAAAATCCCACCGGCAACGGTATGCATCCCAACCTCTGCCGTCCAAACACGGCCGCCGCATGCATGGCCCCGTCCAAGGGGAATGGTGAACCGAGCAGCTCTGTACCGGGACTAGCCTGCCCCATTACCGGCGCCCGCACCCTGGCCCGCACCTCCCGGTCGTTCATCGTCAACGGACCTTGCAAATTTTGATAGGCTGGGCCAAAGGAGATATATCTCCCGTACACCTCGTCGGCATCCATGGACGCAGTGGCCGAAAAAAGGGTCTGTTCGACCGACGGGTGATCTTTTTCCCTCTCCGGGCGCCCGGAAAAAACAACCCGGGCATATTCAACCATTCTCGTCATGGTCGGCAAGACCTTTTTCTGCAGCAAAATAGCCGTTATCGAACCATCGCCTGATGGCTCCAGTTCGACCGTCAGCGGCAAGCAGGCCGCCCCGGACGGGATTTCCAGAAAGCGGACAAAACGACCATCTTTCATACTGCATACATTCGCTTGCGGAAAGCGTTTTTTTGTCTCCGCGGCCAGCAGCAGCAGGATCTCGACCATGGGCAGGACAGCCCGACCGGCAAGGACATGATCAAACAGCCAGGGCCGGATAGCAATGGTCACCGGAACCCGTAACGGTGCTATTTTTGGGGAAATTCCCGCCATAACCGTCGTGTCTTGGCATCAATTTCCACCGGCAGGCCGCTGTCGGCCGCCACGGCACAGTGGCGGGTGAAACCGGTGCAGACGATATCACCGTCATCGGCCCGGGTGATCAGGTAATCAAACTGCAGCTTGACCAGCTCAAGCTCGCCCGGACGGGTGTGGATATACATCAGATCATCATAAAAAAGCGGGGTGTAATAGTTGAGCTCGGTTTTGATGATGGGATAGATAAAACCGCTTTCCTCTATCTTTTTATAGGGATAGGAGGCATGACGCATAAAGGAGGCCCGGCCAAACTCAAAATATTTTAAATAGTTGGCGTGATAGACCACCTGGGAACGGTCGGTGTCCACATACAGGGTGCGCAGCTCGCACCGGTGCCAGATCCTGCCGCTGTTGGCGTCTCTGACAAAGGGGGTGCCATCGAGTTGTTCCGGGATAAAGGGTTTGGGACGCATGGTCTTCTCACACTCCCCTGATCACAAGACAACAGTTGGTGCCGCCAAAACCAAAGGAGTTGGACAGGACATATTCATGGCGATGTTGGCGCACCTGGTCGGGCACCAGGTCAAGGTCGGCAAACTCCGGGTCGGCAAGATAGTTGACCGTGGGCAGGACAATCCCCTTTCGCATGGCCTCAATGGCCAGAGCGGCCTCGATGGCGGCGGATGCGCCCAGACTGTGGCCGACCTGGGACTTGTTGGCCGAAACCGGAATATCTGCCAGCGCCGCGCCAAAGACCGCACGCAAACACTCGGCCTCCGTGGAATCACCGGTCCTGGTGGAGGTGCCGTGGGCGTTGACGGCCCCGATATCGGTCGCTGCAATCCCGGCATCACCAATGGCATCTTCCATGGCCCTGGTCACGGTTTCCCGGTTGGGACGGGTGAAATGATGGGCATCAGAGTTCCAGCCGATACCGGCGATTTCCGCCCGGGCCTCCAGGCCATGCGCCGTCACCATTTCGTCGGCGGCCAGCACCAGCACACCTGCACCCTCGGCCAGGACAAAACCCTTGCGGTCCAGACTGAACGGCCGCGATGCCTGGGTGGGATCATCACAGGCCCGGTCCTTGGGGCCGATCTTGATGGTGGCCAGCATATTGGCAAATCCCTGAATAATTTCCGGTATCAGACAGGTTTCAACCCCGCCGGCGAGGACAAAATCACAATCGCCGTCCCGGATCATGCGGGCGCCGATGGCAATGGCATGGTTACCCGAGGCGCAGGCCCCCTGGGGGGAAAAAATCGGACCGGTAAATCCCAGCAGCATACCCGCCTTGCCTGCGGGCAGATTGGCGCAGACATTGGGCAGCAGGTAGGGACTGACCTTAAACGGCCCCCGGTTGATGTAATTATCCATGGCGATGCGATAGGCATCAGTGCCGTTTAAGGCCGAGCCGATCAGGCAGCCCATGCGGGGTCCGGTT
>DRLX01000499.1 GCA_011322715.1 Desulfobulbaceae bacterium | reverse complement strand
TGCTTTGTTATGGCGGTCATCTGCGTGGCGCCCTTTTCCAGACCGGCCTTCAACGAATCAAGATACTCCGTACCGGCGGTCACCTCCCGGGTCAGGCGCTGCACCTCGGCCCGCAGATCCTCATGCAACCGGTTACGGGAACGGACCGACCGGGCATTGATCAGCAGCACCAGCAGGACCACGGCACCGAAACCGCAGAACATGATATCGAGAAACGAGAGATTAAAGGGAGAGAGCTGTTGGCGCCGGGCCATGACCTGATGAATGAGATAGACTTAGGGATGAATACGAAGCCGGGCGATCAGATGTTGATCGCCATAGGTTTGGCTATCAAGTACCAGCCGTTCCTGCATGAGCTGCAGCTGATGGATAAAAAACATCAGGACAATGGAGATGACAAGGGCGATAAAGGTGGAGTTAAAGGCCACGCCCAGGCTCTGGGTGACTCCGGTAATATCTCCTTCCACGGCCTGATGCGCCTGGGCAAGGGCCGCCCCGATTCCCCGGACCGTGCCGATAAATCCCACCGACGGAATGGCCCAGGCAATATAGCGGATGGTGGACAGCTCGGATTCCATCCGTTCACCATCCAGCTCACAGACACTGTCAAGGGCGGTGGCCGCGTCCTGAACATTACGGGTGGCCCCGAAACGCTGAATGGCCGCACGCAGGGCCCGGGGAAGGATAAATTCCCGCCGGCCGACCGGTATTTCATCAAGACGGCGCACCAGTTCACGCACATCTTCAGGGCCTATGGGCAGACCTCCCGGCAGTTTGAGCAGGTCTTCATCAAGCATGCGCCGCTGGCGAAAGCTGTCCACGCCCTTGAAGCCGAGAATGGCCAGGGCCCAGAACATCAGAATCAGACAGGTTTCCTGCTCATAATCTCTGAGCACCACATAAAAATTCTGTTGCTGCTCATAGTTTGCATCCTCCGCCATTTTCGCGTGTTCCCCGGCAAGAAAGGCATCGGCCCGCGGCCGAATAACGGTTACATAGGCGCCATGGACCAAAATAAATCCGAGAAGAAGGGCAAAGAGCTGGAACAGAAATTCAACGGGAAGTTTTTTCACCATGATTTTTTCTCCCTGAAATTGAGCCGGGAGAAAAATTGTGCAACATACCCGTACCCTGAAACGACCAGCGTTATCCCGAGAATGGTCAAATTTTCGTGCATGACACATCCCTTTGAATATAACCTAAATCCTATTACCGGACGCATGATACCAGCCACCGGGACCGACAGCAAGAAATGAAAAAAAAAGTATTTGATTACCACCATTCCTCAGCAACGAGGGATAACATCGCTACAGCTATAATCTCAAATTGCATTTAGAAGCGCTTATGTCTGATTTCAGGTCAATTCATTTTTGAAGAAAAGCGATGGTATCCCTGATTTCATTCAAGCTGAGCTTTAGTGGTAATCAGGAAAAAGTAAGGGCCGCGCCTTTTTGTATTTTTTTAAAATGGTATGCAACCTGTTACTCACAACTCTTATTGTACAAGTAGCACGGCGTACTTCAAATATTCACCGGGTTGCTGGTACAATCCACCTGAGAATTGAAGATCGAAGTCCCCGCACAACAGGAAAACCGGCCGATAACCAGAACAGGATCCTTCCAGCCCAGGGGCCGGAAGGATGCAATAGTAAGCAGCTGAAATTTATACCTCCTCGAATTCTTCCTTGTCGGCGCCACAGACCGGACAGGTCCAGTCCTCGGGCACATTTTCCCAGGCGGTTTCAGGCGTAACGCCGTTTGCTGGATCACCGGCCTCCGGCTCATATACGTAACCACAGACAAGA
Source organism: Desulfobulbaceae bacterium (assembly GCA_011322715.1). Lineage (GTDB taxonomy): Bacteria > Desulfobacterota > Desulfobulbia > Desulfobulbales > Desulfobulbaceae > DRLX01. The sequence goes on along the minus strand of DRLX01000499.1, from coordinate 2,452 downwards.
CATCTCTGTTTTTTCATATTGCTATCCTCAGTTTTATGTTTTCGATTTATTCGCTGCCGTGCTGAACCCCCGCTTTTTTTAGCACGTACCCAGCCTTGCAGGCGGTTTACATGGCGCTTCTGTTACTTATTATCGCAGACCCTGTTCTTTGTGTTTGACCGCAATGGTTTCAGCAAGATTTTCAAGAGCTGCAAATCCTTCTTTTCGGGGTGCGCCTTTAACAAGAACCGGCTCAATAACTTCAACTTTAAGGTTTGGAACCAGGCTTGATAAAATTTCTACAGTCCTTCCACCCCAGCCATAGGAACCGATAATAGAGAGGAATCTTGCTTTAGGTCGTAACGCATTGGCAAGAAGAGCGGCGTACGCAGCAAGGGGATGGGGCCCTGCCAGAACAGTGGGGCTGCCGACAACTATTGTGCCTGCATCAACAAGTGCTATTGCCAGTTTTCCGATATCCGTGACGGTCAGATCAAACTGTTGGACCGAGACACCTCTGTCTACAAGTGCTGAAACAAAATAATCCACCATCTTCCTGGTACTGCTATGCATCGAAACATAGGGAATAATGACCTTATTCTTGGGTAAATCATCTATCCATTCGTTATGGGCATCAATGATAAAAGATGGCCGTTGAATAAGAGGGCCATGACTTGGGGCTATGATTTCAATGTCATATTTTCCAATCTTAGCCAGATTTTTTTTAATAACCTTTCTAAAGGGCATCATAACTTCGGCATAGTACCGTTTAGCTGCCTCATACGACCGCGCTTCGTCAGTGATAAAAAGATCCGATGTTGCAATATGAGAACCAAAAAAATCACAACTGAACAAGATGTTATCTTCCCGGAGAAAGGCCACCATGGTCTCCGGCCAGTGGACCCAGGGGGTATACATAAATTCAAGAACCTTATCGCCCAAAGAGAGCGTTTCTCCATCCTCTACAGTAATGATAGATTCCTCTGCAACATGGAGATGGTCCATGAGGATACCTTTGGCCTTGGCGGAGGTGATCAGTTTTGCATCAGGATACCTGGCAAGCACATGGGGAATGCTTCCGGAATGATCCTGTTCCGCGTGAAGCGAAATCACATAGTCGAGTTTTTCAACACTCTCAAGTTGTGCCTCAAGCTCATAAAAAAACTTCGATTCTACAGTATCGATTAACACTGTTTTTTCGCTCCCTTTGATGAGGAAGGCATTGTAGCTCGTCCCGTCCGGAAGAGGAATCAGAGAGTCAAAAAGACGGGTGTCCCAATCGACAAATCCCATCCAGTAAATGTTGTCTTTAATTTTCCTTGGTTTCATAAAACATCCTCCATACATGTTGATAAATTGCAAAATGCTCCTCTCTACACTTTTGCCAACACAGAGCAAGCGCTGTGCCATTAAAAATAGCATTATATTTCAAGATGATACATGCATGGTATTCATTTTAACAACACTTTTGTTGTTTCTTTTTTCACAACATAGTTGTAACATTTACAACCATGGATAAGCTTACAACCCTTACCGCAATAGCAACCGACCTGACTGCCGTCTTGAGTGCGGAAGATCGATACCAGCGCCTCCTTGATGCGCTCCGTATTGCCATTCCTTATGATGCCGCAGCCCTTCTTCGTGTTGAAGGAGAGGCCCTCGTTCCCCTGGCGGCAAATGGCCTGACACCAGATGCAATGGGCCGGAAGTATTTACTTAAACATCACCCTCGTTTCGATATTATCTGTGGTTCCAGCGAACCGGTTTCCTTTTCCCGGGAAAATACCCTTCCCGATCCTTTTGACGGCATGCTCATAGCGGACAAAAATGCATTGAAGCGAATTCATGCCTGCCTGGGGTGTCCGTTGTCCATTGGTGGAAAACTGGTGGGGATACTGGTTGCTGATGCCATTGACCCGAATGCCTTTAACAAACTTCCTAAAAAATATGTAATGGCTATCGGGGCCATGGCGGGAGCCCAAATGCAGACAGCAGACCTGCTGGAGGCCCTTGAAAAAAAAGCTGAGCATCAAGGTCGGCTCGCCTCAGATTTGATGCAGGATATTCACCTGCAAAGAGGGCGGGAAATTATTGGTCGGAGCATGGTGATCAAACAGCTTCGCCGGGAAATCGAGCTGGTTGCCAAATCGGATTTCACTATTCTCATTTATGGAGAAACAGGGGTCGGCAAAGAGCTTGTGGCCAGATCCATCTACCGTCAATCACGCCGCAGCAGCAAACCATTACTGTATCTTAACTGCGCATCTCTTCCGGATTCTCTTGCCGAGAGTGAACTTTTTGGCCATGTCAAAGGGGCCTTTACCGGCGCTGTCAGTGATCGAACCGGAAAGTTTGAGTTATCGGATGGCGGCACCTTATTTTTAGATGAGATAGGTGAGCTATCCCTTGAAATACAGGCGAAAATACTGCGGGTTATTCAGGAAGGCGAGGTGCAAAGGGTTGGATCGGAGGA
>DRLX01000498.1 GCA_011322715.1 Desulfobulbaceae bacterium | reverse complement strand
TTTGCTGGTTTATTTTTTTATCCGATTACGAACAACTCTTCTCTCCTCTCTGAGTCCGGAGAAACGAAACAATTTCTGGGTACGCCTGGTGGCCCTCGCCGGTTTTTCCATACCCCTTACGGCCCTGTCCGCCGCCCTGGTCGGTCTTGCAGGTTATGTCAATCTGGCCTGGTTTGTCGCCGCTCAACTTGCCCTTTTCCTGATAGTGGTTCTATTCTGGATCATGGTGCACGATCTTGTCGGTGTTTTGCTCGATACCTGGGAACGTAAACTTGCCGTTAAGGGTCATCACAGCCATGATGTGCCTGCTTCCGTTGTCATGGTATCTGCAAAGCGGGTCATTGATCTCTTTTTATTTCTGTCGGCCCTCTGGCTCCTTGCCCGACTCTATGGCTGGGGAACAGGGACAGCGGTTTCCCAATTTCTGAAAGCATGGCTAACTCATCCGCTTTTCCACTTTGGAGCACAGGAAGTCAACCTGATCAATTTATTGACGAGTCTATTTGTTTTTCTGTTCTTTTTTTACCTGAGTTCTCTGGCCCGCCACAGCACCTATGCCTGGTTGTATAAGAATATCAGGGACCGGGGCCTGCGCAACAGCCTGTCGGTTTTCACCCAATATGCTATTTTGGTTATTGGCGCTCTGGTTTCCCTGAATTTTATCGGTATTAACCTCACAAGTCTGACAGTTTTTGCCGGGGCCCTTGGTGTCGGTATTGGTTTTGGTCTGCAAAATATTGCCAACAATCTGATCAGCGGCCTGATCCTGCTGGCCGAACGGCCGGTCCGGGTTGAAGACTGGGTGAGTGTCGGTAAAAGCCAGGGGATTATCTCCCGTATCGGCCTGCGATCGCTGGTGTTGACCACCTGGGACAATCAGGATGTCATCATTCCCAATGCCCAGCTTATTACCCAGCCCGTTACCAACTGGACCCTGTCGAATAATCTGATCCGAACGGTTCTCTTTGTCGGTGTCCGCTATCAGGACGACCCACATCTGGCAAAAAAGGTTATTCTTGAGGCCGTTGCCATGGTGCCGGAGGTGTCCCTGGAGAAAAAGCCCCAGGTCTTTCTGACAGAATTTGCCGATTCTTCAGTCAACTTCCGGGTGCATTTTTTCTCCGATCTCACGGACCAGCATGCCAGGTTTACGGTCAAATCCAAGGTGATGTTTGCCATCTGGGACGCCTTGAAAGAAGCCGACATCGGCATCCCCTTTCCACAGCGAGACATTTACATCAAGGAGATGCCGGCTGAAAACAACCAGGGAGCGGAGATGGTTGCCGGGGAAGCTAAACAGACAATACGTCCGGCGAACCAGGCAACGTCTGACAACAGATGAAGGAGTTTGATATTGCTGAAAAAACACGTTTTCGATGAAGAAGCGTATTTATTGAAAAATACCAGGAGATAGCAATGAAGAAAAAGGAATACAACAAAACACTGTATGAACTCCAGGTGCAACTGGTGAAATTCCAAAAGCATGTCATAGAAAAGAACCTGCAGGTCTGTATTCTCTTTGAAGGCCGTGATACTGCGGGTAAAGATGGGACCATCAAGCGGTTTCTCGAGCACCTCAGCCCTCGGGAGGCACGTAGTGTTGCCCTGGGCAAGCCTTCGGACAGTGATAAGATCTCCTGGTATTTCCAGCGCTATGTTCCCCATCTGCCCAAAGGTCAGGAAATCGTCTTTTTCAACCGCTCCTGGTACAATCGGGCAGGGGTGGAACGGGTGATGAAATTCTGCAGCAAGGAGGAATACCGGATGTTCATGACCGAGGTAGCCGGTTTTGAACAGATGCTGACCCATTCCGGCATGCTGCTGTTCAAGTATTATCTCGACATCTCACAAAAGGAACAGAAAAAGCGGCTGCAGGCCCGGAGAGATGATCCGCTCAAACAATGGAAACTCAGCCCCATAGACGCACAGGCCCAGAAATACTGGCGGGCCTATTCAAAGGCAAGGGACGCCATGTTTGAAAAGACCTCTTTTGCCTTTGCCCCCTGGTATGTCATCCATACCGATGACAAGAAAACGGCGCGCATCAACGCCATCAAACACCTGCTCGCCCATGTCGACTATCCGGGGAAAAAGGACAAACTGCTCATCCATGACCGGAAAGTAATCTGCACCGTTGATCCGATCTGCTATGAAAAGGGGATGATTGCACCATGAAACTACCGGCCGACGTCATTCATTTTATTGTCACCACGGTCCTGGGTTTTTTAAGCGGCCTTGAGGTGAAGAGTTACCGGCAGCAGTACCATCCCGAATCAACGACCTGTTTTTTCGGCACGGTCAGGACAACCACCTTCCTGGCCATCCTTGGTTTTGTCCTCTATGTCATCGACTCGCGCCATCTTGTGGTCTATACGGCGGGATTGCTCTCTTTCACCGCTATCTTTGCGCTTTTCTATGCCCAGCGACTACGAGATCAAAAAACCTCCATTCTGTTGTATATGGTCTCCCTGGCGGTGTACACATACGGCCCCCTGACCATTCTCTACCCGCTCTGGATGCCGGCGCTGCTGTTTGTCCTGATCGTTTTTCTGCTCAATGCCAGAACAACTATCAGCGCCCTTTCATCGAAGGTCAATGCCCGGGAACTGGAAACCCTGGGCAAGATGATCCTGCTTTCCGCCGTCATTCTGCCCCTGCTGCCCAAGAGCAATGTCATCCCCCATATTCCGCTGTCACCGTTTAAAATATGGCTGGCGGTAGTCGTCATTTCAGCCATATCCTATGGCGGTTATATTTCCCAGAAGTACCTTTTTCCCGCAAAAGGTATTTTCTTGACAGCCCTGATCGGCGGCACCTATTCATCGACCGCCACCACGGTGGTCCTTGCCAAAAAAGCGCGGGAAGAAAAAACCGACGCCATGATGACGGCCTCGATTCTTGCGGCAACAGCGGTCATGTATCTCCGACTGATCATCGTTGCCTTTGTCTTCAACCATGAGATAGCACGCAGTGTACTTGTGCCGTTTTTGCTCTTTGCCGCAGCCGGCTTTATCGTGGCCTTTTTTTATTACAGGGCCGGAAACCGCACAGCCGCCGCCCTTCCGGTTTCCGGCGACAACCCTCTGGAACTCGGAACGGCGTTCATCTTTGCCGCTCTTTTTGTTATCATGATCATGCTGACCCATGCGGTGACACAACATTATGGCGTCGGCGGCCTGAAAATATTTTCTTTCCTTGCCGGATTTACCGACATAGATCCCTTTATCCTCTCGCTGCTGACTGGAAAATACGCAATAGGTCATCAGGAAATATTTTCAGCAATTCTTATTTCCGCCGGCAGCAACAATATCCTTAAGGCCGCCTATGCGCTCTGGTTCGGCGGCTGGAACAAAACCAGACAGGCCTTTATCTGGTTGACTGTACTTGGGGCCGGAACAATCGCCTTCGGCCTTGCCGGCCCCTTTGTATGATTCGACGGTCTTGTTCAACAATTATGAAGCCTGGTGCATAATTCAACTTTTCCAGTAGCGGTACAATACATGACAAAAGACATATCGACAGCACAAGCAAAACAACCGGACAGGAACACTCTTGCCCTTGACCGAACCATTCTTGCCAATGAACGCACCTACGCGGCATGGATTCGAACCGGATTTGCCTCTCTTGCCACCGGTCTCGGCGTGGAACGATTTATGCTTAACACCATCCCTCTCTGGAGTATTCATTCCATAGCAACACTGCTCCTTCTTTTCAGTGCCGCCTCTTTTCTTCTCGCCGGCTGGCGATATCATCACCTGCGAATTAAACTGGAGAATATCGATGTCGATATGGTTCCCATGCCGGTGATACGCATGATCAGCCTGACTCTTGCCGCCTGCGCTTTTATAGCGATTGTGGTCTTATTGAAAATCGCCGGCTGATCATTCGCACAATTCAACAGCAGAGACATGGCCGGGCTACCTGATTTATAAGGAAGGGTTGCCCGGAGCCGCCACCTGTCCGCCTCCTCCTCTATCCCGGCACTGCTTCACTTTTCAGATGAAAAATTTCCTTTTCCATGAGGTTGATTTGTAGGAATTGATGCTTATTTTGTGCATATGATGATAACTTGCTTTTAAAAATCACCATAACAGACGAATAATTCATCAAAATTACACATCCCGTCCTTATATATGCGTTCTATGGCGTATCAACGCGGACCCAGGAGGAGACATCATGCAGAAGCAACTTGAAACAAAACTCAATAGAGCGCTCATGGATGAATACCATGCACGAAATACCTATCGAAAAATCGTTGACACCTTTGGGTCGGTCCGTCCCTTTTCCAACATTGTTGAGGCGGAACAGGCGCACATCAACTTCCTTCTCCCACTGTATGAAAAATATTCCATCCCGGTGCCCCCGGAACCATCTCCCCCTGAAACCGTACCACCAACAAGCATGAAGGAAGCCTGCAGAATTGCGGTCCAGGCGGAAGAAGAAAATATTTCCCTTTATGATGATCTGCTTGAAGGCACGAAAGAATCAGATGTTATAGAGGTTTTTCGACAGTTGCAGGCCGCTTCCAGAGACCATCATCTACCGGCATTTCGCCGTTGCCTGGAACGGGAAACAAACCGGACAAATCCCGGCTGCGGTGGAAACGGGCAGGGGCGAGCCGGAAGAAGAGGCAAGGGAAGAGGAAATTGCAGAGGCCATAAATGCCGATTTAATTAAGGGCACCTTACGCCTGGTACCCATCTTTATATATGAATGAACCGGACTCCTGCTCGATTTTTACTCATCGACATCAAGGAAAAATTATACAATCACATAAAGAAAAGAATCAACGGAAACAATCCGGGCAACGACCTGCTTTTCGCGCTGTTTTGCAGAAAAGCGCTCTTGCCTTCCTGGCCATGGCTCCGCTGCTGCTTGGAGTTATCGGCCTGGTCGGTCTTTTTCAGGTCATAGTGACGCCAAAAATGCTCACCGCCCTGTTCCGGGGAAACTCCCTGCTTGTTGATACCCTTCTCGGAACTCTCACAGGTTCAATAGCAGCCGGAAACCCGATTGTCAGTTACTTGCTTGGAGGAGAGCTGCTTGATAATGGTATATCACTGTATGCCGTAACAGCCTTTATCCTCTCCTGGGTGACCTTGGGATTTGTCCAGCTTCCGGCGGAGTTGGAGGTTTTCGGAGGCAAGTTCACCCTGTATCGTAACATTCTGTCCTTTATTTTTACCATGTTCATTGCCGTGCTGACCACGCTGACTCTGCAAGTGCTATCATGAAAAAACAGCAGAATAAGCCCTTTGCCTTTCGCGGCAAATACTTTTTTCTTTCCGTCTGCATTCTCTATGGTGTGCTTTTTCTTTTCAACCGTGAATCCGCTCAACCGGCTCTCCTGAAAAGTGTTCATATTCTGGTGAGAATCCTGCCTATATTTGTGGTCGTGATACTATTTACGGCCCTGCTGAATTATTTTTTACAACCCAGACAAATTGCCGGGTATCTTGGTCGGGACAGCAGCTACGCAGGATGGCTATGGGCGCTGGCAGGCGGCATAATCAGCCATGGACCAATGTATGCGTGGTATCCACTGCTTGAAGACTTGCGCAGCCAGGGAATGAGGGATGAATTACTAGTGGTTTTTTTTGCCTCCAGGACCATTAAAATTCCCCTTCTGCCGATGATGGTAGACTGTTTCGGTCTAAAATTTACCATAGTTCTATCATGTTACATCCTGATCGGCTCTTTGGTCCAGGGATATATTTATGGGCTCCTGAATCGGTCAAAGCTATTGTGAGTTATTTTGGATCATTACACATCAACCACCCTGTGAAGGATGTGTTTTCAGCAAGTGAATTCAAGATATAATAATTGACAGATGAACAACAAGGACTAGTATCGAAAGTAATATTTATTCCTATATATTCTTACCGCAAGGTTGAAGGAGCCCTGGCAAGGTATATGGATGCCTTCTGCAAGCAAGGCTTTTACCCAACTCGAGCATTTTATATAAAATTTCTTGATTACCACCAAAGCTCAGCAAAATAGTATCAGGGATACCATCGCTCGGTATCCGCTACGGGATTTAACATAAAATTCACCTGTTGCACGGAAAGGTTCTCTATCCTTAACCTTACCAAGCGATGGTATCCCTCGTTTCTGATGATTGATGGTAATCAGATAAAATTTTCAGGAGAATCGTCATGTTTTTCAAACAGTTTACAGTGCCGGGGATGGGGTGTCTTTCCTACCTCATAGGATGTCCAAAGGCCGGAGTTGCATGTGTGGTTGATCCAAAACGGGACGTGGATGACTATATAAAAGTCGCCCGCGAAAATAATTTAAAAATCACCCACATCTTTGAAACCCATGTCCATGCCGATCATATTTCCGGAAATATGGAGCTGCAGTCACGAACGGGCGCGGAAATCTGTATGGGGACGGGAACACCTGCAACCTTTGCCTTCAAACCGGTTGCCGAGGGCGACATTTTTGAATTCGGCAGCGTCAAACTTGAGGCCCTCTCCACCCCGGGCCATACGCCCAACTCCATCTCGTTGCTGGTCACGGATACTGCGCGAAATGACAAACCATGGATGATACTGACCGGTGATTGCATGTTTGTCGGTGATGTCGGCAGACCGGACCTGGCAGGCAAAGAGATGATCCATGAGCAGGCGGAGAATCTCTACGACTCGCTGTTTAACAAGTTGACCAGGTTACCGGAAAGTATTGAAATCTTCCCTGCGCATGGGGAAGGATCGCTCTGTGGCAAAGGGATGAGTTCCAAATCAAGTTCCACGGTCGGATATGAAAAAGACAGCAATCCCATTTTCAAACTGAGCAAGGAAGAGTTTCTCCTGTCCATGACGGGAAGCTTTCCTGACCGCCCCAAAAGCTTTACCCATATCATTACAACCAACAAATCGGGCGTGCCGTTGCTTGATCGATGCCCCGTCGTGCGGGATCTGTCACCGCTGCAGGTCAAAAAAGAGCTCGACCGGGGCGTGATTGTGCTTGACACCAGAGACACCGCCTCTTTTGGCGGGGTCCATATTCCGGGCTCAATAAATATCGGTTTTGCCAAGCAGACCGCAAACTGGATAGGCATGGTCATTGAACCGGATGCTGAACTGATTCTGGTTGTCACAGGTGCAGAGGCATATAGCGAAATGCTCGTC
>DRLX01000497.1 GCA_011322715.1 Desulfobulbaceae bacterium | reverse complement strand
TAACAACGGAGAAGTTATGACCACCCGGCAGATATTCAAGCTGCGCAGGCGCCTTGGCCGGGGAAAACATGCCCTGATAGATAAAATAACCTATAGCCAGGGCGCTGAAAATCACACCGGAAATGAAATATTTTTTCTGTTGTCCCTTCATCCGTGTTCTCCTGATTTTCATTGATTAAAAGGATCAGCTACAATCTTTTACCAGAGTAAAGCCAGCCGCACAAGAAAAGCAGCGGCAAGACGAGATAAAACAGCCAGCGGCTTGCCCCGGCATCAGCCACCAGCGGGTAACCGGGGTAGGCCTCGACCGGTTGAGCATGGACCTGGATACCGGCCAACTGATAAATAATGGATAGGATTTCCTCCCGGCTGTTGGAATAGCTCTCGTCACGGTGGCCATCGTACTCATATTCGATCAGGCCATATTTGTCGTCCCCACCGGCGCTGAACAGGCCGGTGGAGTTGTCGACCGCATACTGAATCTGCAAATCGGGGACGATGCGGCGCAGTTTGGCCAGCATATCGCCTTCCAGATCAAGCAAACGGCTGTCCCGCGCGTTCAGATGAACAGTGATAATCAGGGGCTTGTCTAATTGGGCAAGGGCATGGCTGTCGGCAGGATTTAAAGAATGACGTCTGTTTTCACTGAGATCCCTATATCCCGGCAGGAACGTGGACAACGCCGGAACAGAGGCAATGACGGCCACAACCAGAAGAGAGGCGGCCAGCTTGCCGCGCAACCGTTTCCCTGGGTGGAGCCACACCACGCTCAACAGAAAAAAACCCAGGGCAATGGATACAAATGAAGCGACATATCCTGTAGTCAGCAGACCGTTTTCAAACTGATGCAACATTCCCGCCAGAGAAAAACGACCGATGATCGCCAACATTCCTTCCTGGCCTGCGGCGGCGAAATCCAGGACCCAGGAGCCAAGGGTAATAGACAGGCAGAACATGGCGGCGGTCGGCAGGGAACCACTGATAGTGGCCGCAAACATGGCAATGGCAATAATGGTCAGAGAGTAGAGCGCATGGCCTGAGAACAGTAGAGCGACTTCAGGAAAATAGATATGGCCGCCCAGAAGATGCCATTGCAGCAGGACCACGGCCGCAGGCAAAAGACTCAGTAGCCAGACCAGCCCCATGGCCATCATCTTCAGTCCGCAGAGGGAAAATGGGGAAAACGGCAGTTGCAGTAGTAACTTCAAGGCGCCGCTCTGCTTGTCCATCCCGATAAGGCGAATGGCGACAAAGGGCAACAGCAGGGTCTCAGCAAGATAGTAGGCGCCAAATGTCGGCACGAATATGCCGTCCAGTGGATTCATGCCTCGGGCCATCTCCGGAAAAGCCAGGGCCGTGCGGCCTGCCTGACTAAACAGATCCACTGCCTGAATAAAGCTGTAGCCGACCAGCAGGGAAAGAATGATCAGCATGATCCAGAGCGCCGGCGCAAGTAGCAGACCGCATATTTCCTGCTGCAACAGGAGCAGGGCCTGCCGCCGGCGGCCACAGCTCTCAGGTAAAGGCAAGAAACACCTCCTCAAGCGTTGCTTCACTCGCAAGTCCGGCCTGCCCGGCCAACTCTTCCAGGGTGCCGACAGCCGGCATCCTGCCCTGGTCAAGAAGGAGGAAGCGATCACAGATCTTTTCCGCCTCGGAGAGTTGATGAATGGAAAGCAGCATGGTCCGATCCTTTTTCCAGCGACGCAAAAGATCCATGACTGAGAGCGACTGTCTGAGATCAAAGCCGTCAAAGGGTTCGTCAAGGAGCAGAAGAGGCTGCCGGGACAGCAGGGCCAGGGCAAGAAGAACCCGGCGTCGATATCCCTTGGACAGGGTATGCAGTGGTTTTGCCAAAACCTGCGCCAATTCAAGGCCGGTAACAAGTTCCTCAAAATCACGCCTTTCTCTGCCGTGCATCCGGCGGAAGAAGGATACAATCGCCCTGACCCGCTGACGGGCAAAGGGCAGTGCATCATCGGGCTGATACCAGAGAAAGCGGTGGCGCTCCGCAAGCGTCAATTTCTTCCCCTGCCGACGGATTGTGCCCGCATCGACGGGAAGCAGACCGGTCATACATTCAAGCAGGGTTGACTTACCGGCGCCGTTGGGCCCAATCAATCCTGCAATTTCACCGGTAAAAAGAGTAAATGAGACATCGGAAAGTGCATGGTAGGCCCCGAATCGTTTACAAAAACCCTCTACGGAACATTCTTTTTCCCGTGGACCGGCGGGCCGGGCGTGCAAACCCTGATGGGGACCACCATCCCTGCCGGTTATCACAGTTTGAGCTGCCACGGTCTCAACACTGGAGGAGATTTTCCCCTTCTTTCATTTCCACAGGAATCGGCAGATCAAGGATGGTCAGCATGGTCGGTGCGATATCCTTTAAAGCGCCGCCGTCGCGCAGACGACACCCCTTAAACCGGTCGGCCACTAAAACAAGCGGTACCGGATTCAAGGTATGGGCGGTATAGGGTTCGCCTGTTTCGGGATCAACCATTTTCTCGGCATTGCCGTGATCGGCGGTTACCAGCATGATGCCGCCGC
>DRLX01000496.1 GCA_011322715.1 Desulfobulbaceae bacterium | reverse complement strand
GCCTTTCCGCAACGGCATAGGAAATCTCCGTTTTCCTCTTGACTTTACTTATCATGGATGTCCCCGGAACTCCACAATCATGTACACAAGGCGAAGCCTTCATTTCAGTGTATTAAACCAGCAAATTGTAACAAACCACCGTATTTTAATGTGGACAAAGTCCGGTGAAATAAACATGAAATAAACAGGACGACAACAGTTATGAACATCAGGAGATATGTTGACTTTTTTTGGAGTGAATTTGTTACGTATATTGTACGGGAACCTTCACAGTAGACATCTACAATTTTGGAATGTTCAAACAGGAGTTTATAGGATCCGTCACATTTTTTCATAGAAATAACGACATTCCAGCCAGATAGAGCTACATTTCCTGTAAGACCCCACCGGCTATTTTCCAGCCAAATGCTCTCATTATCTCGGCCTGCTCATCGCTGGGCTCTTCCAACATACGCGCAGCCTTTCTTTTCCCCGGTAGCCACATCAGGCAGGAGTGCAAAGTACTCATGTGGCGCATTGCTGCCTTGGCCGTCATTTCAACTCCTGCCTTCCTGAGTCTTAGCTCAAGGACGCGCAGGAGGGCCAGGGCCGCTATGCAGGTGAAGATGTGGCACCTGATCTTGCTGTCAGTCCAGTGCCGTGTCGGCCTGAGCGCCACCTGTCGCTCATCTTTTGTCAGGCGAAAACCATCCTCAACTGTCCACCGATCCAAGCTTGCCTGGACGATCTCATCGGTCGTCCACTCGGTTATATCGGTAATAAGGATATTCTTCCCAAACCGGTCAATATATCGGCCAATCCGGTAATGATTCTTTCGGAAATTCATTCTGAGCCGCTTATCATTGAAATAAAATTCCACCTTGTACAGGTCCGACGGGATGTGCAGCTCCGAGCAGATATCTTCGTATCGCTTGAGAACAACTGATTGCTTGCGCCAGTACGGGGCCTGACTGTTGACCTTGGATTGAAATTCAAACAGGCTGTCCTGCAGGCGAAGCATCTTCTTCTCAAAGGCATAGCGCTGTTTTGTGGCGGTCAGTGGGTTGTACGTAACCACCACCGTGCGTTTTCTCCCCCAGTATTCACCTTGAGTCCGCCAGGCCAGCAACCGGTCATCGTTTCTACCTTCTCTGGCAAGTTTCCGGTTTTTCCTGGTATCAACAATCGTAAAATTGTCCAGACCCATATGAACAAGATGCTCTGCAAAGTATGTCGAGTATGTGGTGATAAAGTTGATATTTTCCCTGGTATCGATGGCGGTGATATTGTCCTCGCTGTTCATCCCCTTATCAAAGACAACAGTCAGGGCTGCATCTTTTCCAACAGAGTCACGCATGGCGCTGAGCATATCCTCCATGACCTGGAGGAACACTTTAGAGTCATGGCGATTACCTTCGTATTCCCTGTAATAAAGCGGGATACGTTTATCCCGACTGACAAGAAGGGCAACGCCCACTTGCCGTAACCAGTTGCGCCCCTCCTTGTTCTTACCACGCTGGGCCAATTCAGACTCGGTATCTGAGGCCATGAAGGTGTAGTAATTGGTTGTATCGAACATGAAACATTCTGAAGACGAGGGTTCAACCTCAGAGATGCGCCGCAGGAAACCCTTTGCTAACTGTTGCAGTTGCTGTTCTCCAACCTGGTCCCATTTCTGCCAGAACATCTGTGAGTTGAGCTCTTCAACCTGGACTGGACGGATATGCTGGATGGCGGTGGGCTTATACCATCCCGGCATTGCGCGTTTAGAACAGGCCTGGATCATACGGTTATAGACGGCATAGAGAAAATATTCTCCCACAGATGGCGCCTTGTCTTTTTTCTCGGCCACGATCCCATCGATCAGGCCGGCAAGGTCAATCTCCTTTTCAATGAGATTTGCCAGCCAGAGCGCACCAAAGGATTGCGCCTGAATTTTTTTGGGCATGGCGTTGCCGCCCTGCGCCATCTCGAGAATGCGCTCAGGGGACCCCAGGTACACCTGGTTTACAACCTTGGGCTTTCCATCGACCCGAGCGATCTCCCGCACGTAATAATAGGGTCTCCCCTTTTTCACCTTCTTGTGTATATGAGCCATGCACAGAGTGTAGCAGTAGGGTCTTACACGTTTTTGAACGGTAACTGATTGAATTTGCATGAATTTTTCATTTTGGATCGCGGAATTCTATAAACTCCTGTCAAAGAATCTGTAGTTTCGATGTGGCAAGTTTAACGCTTTAATAACCAACCCTGCTAGTGGGACGGTTAAATATTTCATTATATGAACCAGTTAGAATTTACCTAATAGTGTTTTAGAGACTTAAATCTGCCACCAGTTTTTTATGCTGGTGGTGCTCTTCCTTCACTTGTTCAGACGACGGAACTCGTTGACGTCAAGTCCAACCGCTTTAGAGAGGCAGATTTTTTCCAAATATATCTGATGGTTAATTAAAAATTATCTATACAATGATTTCTTAATTTTTTATCAGGGGCAAGAGCAAGGAAAGTATAGTAAATTTTAATATAGAAAGTGCGTAATAGAATTTTCGAAAAAATAATCTTT
>DRLX01000495.1 GCA_011322715.1 Desulfobulbaceae bacterium | reverse complement strand
CCTGATTACCACCGAAGCTCAGCAAAGCCGTATCAGGGATAACATCGCTCAATATCCACTGTTTAATTTGACATAAAATTCACCTGTTGCGCAGAGAGGTTCTCTTTGTTTAATCCCGCCAAGCGATGGTATCCCTTATTTCTGAGGATTGATGGTAATCAGAAAAAGATGGACTCGTAAAAAGTCCAGACCATGCTTAAAGATGGCTAAGTAAAAACACCGATATACAGGTAAGCGCAGCGTAGCGGAGACTCCGAGGAGTAGTGTTCTGTCGCGGGTCTTAACTATACATGTAGTATGTCAACGAATCGCCACAGGACACACGACGCAGTAGATCGAAGTTTTTACGACGCCATCAAAAAAATATGCAGAGGAGCTGAAAATGAACACCTATCTTCCAACCGATGTACCAAGTGAAAAAGAAGAGGAATTTCTGGAAAATTTTACCCTGGCTACCGGTGGCAGCGGTCGCCTTATGCTCTTTGCAGGTGATCAGAAAGTCGAGCATCTCAATAAGGATTTTTTCGGGCCCGGAATAACGGCCGAAGATAATGACCCCGAACACCTGTTTAAAATTGCCTCGATAGCAGACATCGGAGTTTTTGCGACCCAGTTTGGACTTATCAGCCGATATGGGCGCAAGTATCCCAAAATTCCCTACCTCGTCAAACTCAACTCCAAAACAAATATTATTCCGGTTCAGGAAAAAGATCCGCTCTCGGAACAGTGGCTTGGCATGGATGAGGTAATCGGATTTAAAAAAAACAGCGGCCTGCAGATCCTTGGCGTAGGCTATACGATTTATCTCGGGAGCGAACACGAACATATCATGCTCCGGGAAGCGGCGAGGGCTGTTCACGAGGCCCACAAGAACGGTATGATTGCCGTTCTCTGGATCTATCCTAAGGGCAGCTATATCAGCGACGAACACGATCCGTCCCTGATTGCCGGCGCCGCCGGGGTCGGGGCCTGCCTTGGCGCCGATTTCGTCAAGCTCAAAGTTCCATTCAGGGACGGAAAATTCGATCCTGATCTGCTCAGGATTGTCACAGAGGCCGCAGGCAATACCGGTGTACTCTGCGAGGGAGGCGGCAAGGTGGATGAAAAGGACTTCCTGATCGAACTGCACGAACAGCTCCACAAGGGAAACAGTCGTGGTAACGGCACCGGTCGTAATATCCATCAACGCCCATTGGCGGAAGCGATAAAAATGGCCGGGGCCATTTATGCAGTTACCGTGAAAAATGCAACCGTGGATAAGGCGCTTTCTCTTCTCGCAGGGTAATAGAGATAAATAAACGACGCCTGCAGTAAGCTACGGAAAACAATTATGCACTAATGCGCGTCGACTTTTGTTGCAGATTCAAGGCATAAGAGGGGTTACATATTGAAAAAATATGTAACCCCTTTTTCATAACGTTTAACCTTTGCGCAGGAGCACAAGGCAAACAGGATGGAATAATTTCTTCCAGGGGACCTCATCCGGCGGAACCAACTGCAATGGCCGTAAAACCGCCGGATCACCCCTGACGCTCCTTGCTCTTTCTACTCCACCCGAATGGGGTCGTGCCGTTTCATCACTTCCTTGATCTCCGCTTCAATCACCTTAGGCGCAATCACCTTGACGACCCGGTTCTCCTTATCAGCAAAAATTTCTTCCGCCGGCAATCCTATATTGATCAGGTCATCAACAACGTTTTGCAGGGTATCAGCGGATTCATATGTTGCTGTCAATGTCTCCGCCACCTTTTTCTCCTTGAGGTTGTGCATGCTGATCTCGTCGGGTTTATGCCGTTTCAACACCTCTTCAATTTCCGCCTCAATGGCGGCTCCGGCAATGACCTTCACCATTTTTTCCTCTTCATCGGCAAGTATTTTTTCCGTCGGCAGGCCGATATTAACGAGATCATCAACAACATTTTTAACTGTGGTATCAACTGCATAGTGAGCGGTGATTACTTTTGCCATGCTCTTGCCTCCTTACAGACAGTGCTGTTTGTTTTTTCCGAAAACAGCCCTCGAAGTCATGTCGTTTCAGGCTATTTTCATCGTTGATTATGGTTGGAGCAAAAAAACCGGTCCAGCCATGCTGGTTTAACAGAAAAGGTTTTGGGTTTATGCTTAAACAATAAATCATTACCCTACCTTTTCAAGCCACTCTCAACAACAAATACTGCCTTTTTTCCTCCTGAATTCCACCCTCACTGCCTTGCAGTTTATCAATGAAGATATACTTTGTACCTAAGGAGGCGGTTGGAAGCCGGCGACATGATCAAAAAATCGAAAATGAAAACACCGCTGTCAATTTATTCCCATCTTCCATCCCTTTATATATCCCAGAAAACAGACACGAGGACACGACAATGAAGACAACGATAACATCGGTTAATGCCCTGGAAATTCTGGACTCACGAGGAAATCCGACGGTACGGGTCCTGATGGAACTGGAAGACGGCACCAGGGTTTCGGCCTCGGTTCCATCAGGTGCAAGTACGGGTGAGAATGAGGCCATCGAACTCCGCGATGGAAACCGCAACCGTTACGGAGGCAAGGGCGTCCTTCATGCCATTGCCAATGTCAACGAGGAGATCGGACCCATGGTTACCGGCATGAATGCCCTTGATCAATCGCTCATTGATCAGGAAATGATCGAGCTTGACTCCACCCCGAACAAGGAGAAACTGGGAGCCAATGCCATTCTCGGGGTCTCAATGGCGGCTGCCAAGGCCGCTGCCGCCTCCATGGGCCTACCGTTATATGCCTATCTCGGCGGTACCGGTTGCAGGCGTCTGCCGGTCCCCTGTATGAATATCCTCAACGGCGGCGAACATGCCGACAACAGTGTTGACTTTCAGGAATTCATGGCGGTTCCCATCGGTGCTCCAAATTTTGCCGACGGCCTGCGTTCGGTGGCCGAAACATTCCATGCGCTGAAAACCATTCTCTCCACCAGGGGTCTTGCCACCTCGGTTGGGGACGAAGGGGGTTTTGCCCCTAATCTCGATAGCAATGAAGAGGCAATGGAGTTGATCCTCGAGGCGATTGAAAAAGCGGGATATGTGCCGGGCAGGGATATCGCCGTTGGTATCGACAGCGCCGCAACCTCCTTTGCATCCGGTAAAGGTCGCTATGACCTGAAATGGTCCGGGGCCGGAGAGATGAGCAGCGATGAGATGATTGCCCTTGTTGACAAGTGGGCCGGCGACTATCCCATAGTTTTCTGGGAGGACCCGCTGGCCGAAGACGATTGGCAGGGATTCGCCCGCCTTACCGCAAAACTTGGCCAAAAGCTTGAAATCATCGGCGATGATATCTTCGTGACCAATACCAAATTTATTGCCCGGGGTATTAAAGAACAGACCGCCAATGCAGCATTGATAAAACTCAATCAAATCGGTACGGTCACGGAAACCATCGATGCGGTACGCATGTGCCGGGATAACGGCTGGCGCTACCTTATTTCCCACCGGTCCGGTGAAACGGCGGACACCTTTCTGGCCGACTTTGCCCTGGCCATGGACGGCGGTCATCTAAAAACCGGGTCCGCCAGTCGCAGTGAACGATTGGCAAAATACAACCGCCTCCTTGAAATCGAGGCTGTTCTCCAGGATCGCGCCCTCTATTACTGGAAATAACGGGCTCCAAAGTATAACGTCCAGTTTCATTATTATGGGCTTCATACCCGGCCCCAGGGGGACAGACAGAACCGGTAAAATCCGGTCTGCCCACGACGGAATTGCCGGTCATCAGATATACTTTTTTTGTAAGCGTCCACCAGCATCCCATCTTCGTCCGATCAGGCCTCCTTACATAGCGAGGCTATAGACTCGTCGGTCTGCTTGAACGAATATGGGGCACTGCTCAACGCTTACAGGCCTGAGTTTGTTCGAAACGTATAGCCCTTGGTGAACGGTTACCTTTTTTTGACAGGGCCGCATTGGTGTGGTAAAGATTCCCATTCATTGGTAACAGGCTGTAACACCACCAATCTTGTCTGTTTTTTTTACCGTTTCCTTACCAGAAGCTCCGACAGAAAACCTCGTCGGATACTCCGGCGGCAAGAGCTTCCGCTTTCAATGTGCAATGAAAATTTATCCCCATCCAAAACATAAATGGTCGGCGCCTTACCTGATCTTTATCGCCCTGATTGCCCTCCAAAGCCTGGCCGTCGGCATCATTATGCTCAAGCAACATGGGATGGGCGAGGAAATTCTGCTTACCCATGCCAGGGAGATGATGCAACGGTTGGCCGTCGGCGCAATTTATAACGCCAGGCGTCATTTACAATCGGCGGAAAATGGGGCCCGGCTGACCAAAGGACTGGTGGAAACCGGAATCCTCTCGCCGGAAAACACGCCGGATTTCGAGATGTATCTCCTTGAAATGTTAAAAAATGATGGGGAATTCTCCGGCCTGGTCTATGGCGACAATCAGGGCAAATTTCTCTATGTCACCCGGCAACCATCTCTACACGGAAATAATTACCTGACCAAGCTTATCTCCCGGCACGACGGCAAAAAACACGAAGAAATCATCCAACGTGATGAAAACTTTACCATACAATCGCGGGCGGAGATACATGATGGATTCGACCCAAGGACACGGCCCTGGTATGCAGCCTTTCAACAACAAAAGGAGTTGTGGACTCCGCCTTATATCTTTTATACATCCAGGGACCCCGGCATAACCGTCTCCCTTCCTCTTTTCGACAAAAAAGGCCTATCTTTTGGTGCATTCGGCGTTGATATAGAAATCAACAGTCTTTCCTATTTTCTTGCCCATCGCAAGATAAGCGCCCATAGTTTTGCCTTTATCGTCGCCCGGGACGGGGCCATGGCCGCCCATTCAGATATCAACCGCATTAAAAAATTTGACAAGATGGGAAATCCACAACTTGTCAATATTACGGACTTATCGGACGACCCTGTTGTTTCGGCTCTCTGGACGAAAATCGGGGCAATGAAGACTGACACCTTACTCCAGGGCTCCACCATTGATTTTGCCGTGGCCGGAAAAAAATATCTCGCCGTGGTCCGGTCCTTTCCCGGTAACAGCCGCTGGCCCTGGCTGATGACCGTGGTGGCACCGGAAGATGATTTTATCGGCATTTTTCGTCGGGCCAGGCAACATCATCTGTT
>DRLX01000494.1 GCA_011322715.1 Desulfobulbaceae bacterium | reverse complement strand
TTTCTTGTCAAGATGTATGTGGAGTAAAAAGTGAATCTATGTCATTTTTTTCAATCAATTTCCCATATCGGTTGTCAATCTTTCCCGGGGTTGGTACAATAAATTTTTTGTCCAAAGCGGATATGCACCTTTAAGCATTGATCCGGGCAGATAAATTGGAAGGTTGGTTGTAGGGTTGAATCTTCCGATACAGGAATTTTATCTTCAGAAACCCAAGAATGTCGACCGAATAATCAGGCTTTTGTCAATGATTTTCGGCTAACTATAAAAGGAATCCATAGGTGATACCGGATGTTTTCTCCGTTTAATTTTCTTTTTGGCTGGATGTCCAATGATCTTGCCGTCGACCTGGGCACGGCAAATACCGTTCTCTATGTTAAGGGAAAAGGTATTGTACTGCGGGAACCGTCAGTCGTTGCCGTTCGCCAGGATATGCGAGGCAGCAGAGTGCTGGCAGTCGGCAGAGAGGCCAAGGAGATGCTGGGGAAAACGCCCGGCAATATTGTTGCCATTCGGCCAATGAAAGACGGCGTTATCGCTGATTTTGAAGTCACTGAGGCAATGTTGCGCTATTTTATCAATAAGGTGCATAATCGTCGTACCCTGGTCCATCCGAGGATTATTATTTCGGTACCTTCCGGTATAACCCAGGTGGAAAAACGGGCGGTGCGTGAGTCGGCGGAATCGGCCGGGGCCCGCGAAGTCTATCTCATTGAAGAGCCGATGGCGGCGGCTATCGGGGCGGATCTCCCGATAACCGAACCCACAGCCAACATGATTATTGATATCGGAGGCGGCACAACCGAAGTGGCCGTTATCTCCTTGGCAGGCATTGTCTATGCCAAGTCGGTGCGCGTTGCCGGTGACAAAATGGATGCGGCAATTCTCCAATATATCAAAAGAAAGCATAATCTGGCCATCGGTGAACGAACCGCCGAGCTGATCAAAACCACCATTGGCAATGTAAAGCCGGTTGAGCCTTACGAAACCATGGAGATCAAGGGACGGGATCTTGTCTCCGGGGTGCCGAAAACACTGACTATTACTTCCAAAGAAATTCAATCGGCAATTGCCGAGCAAGTTGAAGTTATTGTTGATGCCGTGCGTGTGGCGCTTGAAGTAACGCCACCGGAGTTGTCCGCTGATATTGTTGACCAGGGGATCGTATTGACCGGTGGCGGTGGTTTGTTGAAAAATCTGGATTCTCTGCTTAAAGATGAAACCGGAATGCCCATTATCGTTGCAGATGATCCCCTCTCCTCCGTGGTGTTGGGATCGGGACAGGCGTTGGATAATATCGAGATCCTCAAAGAGATAGCCATTGACTGAGGAGCGAGTCCCGATTGTTCCGTCCGTCTTCGTTCGTGTCGAACAAAAAAATCCTCTTCAATCAGCAGAGGCAGTCATCCATGCCCGGTGTTGCTGTTGAAAACATCCGACTACAAAAATGTCATTTTGTGCAGGGGTGGGGCTGTACACTTTTCCGATGTAATGTATTCTCCTGTTGTTTCTTTATGTTCCCTGGAAGGGCGACATGAGCGTGGCCTGGTATTATTGCTAACTATCTTTCATTGTTCATATGCGGAAAAAGGGAAATAGAAAGCCCAAGGGAAAGTTTCGGGCCTTACGGCTTATCTTGTTAATTGGTTTTCTCTTGACCATGGCACTGATTTTTCTTGTTTCCACCTTTGGGAGCCAGAAATTCGGTCCGTTGCATGAGCTGTTGTTAGAGGCTGCCGGCCCGGTGCAGAATCTTTTTGCCCGTGGTTCGGATGCACTTCGTTCTCTGAAGCAGAATTATGTAAGTCTACTTTCCGTTAAAGAGGAGAATAAACGATTATCTTCGGAATTACAGGAATGCCGGACGTTAAGCTTTAAAAACAGGGAGGCCCTGGCGACCAATACCCGTCTGCGCAAACTGCTTGATTTCAAGGAAACCAGCAACTTGCCCATGGTTGCGGCCCGGATTATAGGCAAGGACCCTTCGGTCTGGTTTAGAAATGTCATTATAGATCGTGGCAGCCGTGACGGCGTTGCCCGGGGGATGGCCGTTGTGAACGGGGACGGCATCGTCGGCCAGGTTTTTTCCGTGTCACCTAATTTCTCTAAGGTATTGCTGGCTGTGGCCCCATCAAGCGCAATGGATGTTCTGTTACAGAAATCAAGGAAACGGGGCATTTTAAAGGGGACTGGATCGTTGACGTATCAATTAGATTATATTTTAAAAACCGTTGAGGTCAACAAAGGTGACCAGGTGGTAACCGCCGGCTACGGAGGAATTTTTCCAACCGGTTTGCCCATTGGTGTTGTTTCCAAGGTCGTCAGAAAACGTCGGGGAATGTTTCAGCACATCGAGGTAACACCGGCTGTTGATTTTCTGACTCTTGAGGACCTGCTGGTCATTGAACAGGAACTTGTTATTCCCGAAGATAAGGGAGATACGTTCTCTGTTAAGCCCTGAACGCTCCATGAAAGGATCTTTCCGGTCCATCTTCTTGGGCACCATAGATTATGTTTGTTCTAATTTTTTTTCTTATCGGGCTGCTGCTTATCATTCTGCAGACCACGGTTTTCATGATCAGTCCCGTCTGGGATGGTGCCCCTGATTTGTATTTCATCCTGGTCGC
>DRLX01000493.1 GCA_011322715.1 Desulfobulbaceae bacterium | reverse complement strand
GCGCATGTGGACTGTCCCGGCCATGCTGATTATATCAAGAACATGATCACCGGTGCCGCCCAGATGGATGGCGCTATTCTCGTGGTTGGCGCCGATGACGGCCCCATGCCCCAGACCCGTGAGCATATCCTCCTTGCCCGTCAGGTAGGTGTTCCCGCCATGGTAGTCTTTCTGAACAAATGCGATATGGTCGACGATGAGGAGCTGATCGAGCTTGTCGAGATGGAGCTTCGTGAGCTGCTTGACAAGTATGAGTTCCCTGGCGACGATACGCCCATTATCCAGGGCTCGGCCCTGCAGGCGCTGGAGAATCCCGAGGACGAGGAAAAGACCAAGTGCATCTGGGAGCTGATGGATGCCATTGATTCCTGGATTCCGGAGCCGGAACGTGATGTGGATAAACCATTTCTGATGCCGGTTGAAGATGTGTTTTCCATTTCCGGCCGTGGTACGGTTGCCACCGGCCGGGTTGAGCGTGGTGTTATCCACGTTGGTGACGAGGTTGAGATCGTTGGTATCCGTGACACCCAGAAGACCACGATCACCGGAGTTGAGATGTTCCGCAAGATCCTTGACGAGGGTCAGGCCGGAGACAATATCGGCGCCCTTCTCCGTGGAACCAAGCGGGACGAGGTTGTCCGTGGCCAGGTTCTTGCCGCTCCCGGCTCGATCACCCCGCACAAGAAGTTCAAGGCCGAAGCCTATATCCTGACCAAGGAAGAGGGTGGGCGTCATACCCCGTTTTTCAACGGCTACCGTCCTCAGTTCTACTTTCGGACCACGGACGTGACCGGGGTGGTTACCCTTGAAGATGGGGTTGAGATGGTGATGCCTGGTGACAATGTGCATATCACCGGTGAGCTGATTACCCCGATAGCCATGGAAGAGGGGCTTCGCTTTGCAATCCGTGAGGGTGGCCGTACTGTTGGCGCCGGCGTCATCAGTGAAATTATAGAGTAATTTAAGGTTGCACCGAGTTTCGGTTGCAACCATTAGAAAATCGTAAAAGCCGACTGCAGCCGTAACATGTGTGCGGTCGGTTTTTTTGGATAACAGGGTTATTGATGAGAGATATCATTACACTTGCCTGTACAACCTGTAAACAGCGCAATTATACAACGACCAAAAATAAGAGAACTATACCGCATAAGCTGGAATTGAAGAAGTTTTGTCCTTTTTGTAAAACGCATACACCACATAAAGAGACGAAATAGGTGCTGGCTTAAGGTTATTCCGGTATGTGTGCCTATTATTTAGTGCAGGCCAGTAGCTCTAATTGGTAGAGCATCGGACTCCAAATCCGAGGGCTGGGGGTTCGAGTCCCTCCTGGCCTGCCACTGGTAAATGGTATCGATGATATACAGGATTTTTCAGGCCTGCTTTGATAGTTGTGGCTGTTTGGTAAAGCATTTTCCCCGTTCATTCTTAAGAATTATTGAATGAGCAATATATTGGTCGAGTACAGATGACAAGGAAGAAAAAAGGGCAGAGCGGCAAGACGAAACAGCCGGCCAGGGTGGAAAAAGTTGCACCTACAGGTATCGCGTTATTTTATCCGTCGAATGTTCGTAATTTTGTCCAGCAGGTACAGGCCGAATTTAAAAAAATTGTATGGCCTGACAGGAAGGTAACTTTTGGCTTAACAGGTTTTGTTCTTGTTCTCGTTGTGATACTCGCCATTTATCTTGGGTCGGTTGATCTTCTTCTCGGTAAGCTCGTTTCGTTGGTCCTTCAATAGCGGCTATAGGCATTTTCATGGCAAAAAAATGGTACATAGTGCATACCCATACCGGGTTTGAAGGCAAAGTGAAGGCTACCTTGGAAGAACGGATCCGCTCTGCCGGACAGGAAGAGCTTTTTGGTGATATCCTGGTGCCCACCGAGCAGGTTGTTGAAATGGTCAAGGGTAAGAGAAAAACTTCGGAGCGTAAGTTTTTTCCCGGCTATATTCTCGTACAGATGGAGATGAATCAGGATACCTGGCATACTGTTGTGGAAACGCCGCGTGTTACCGGCTTTGTGGGGGTGAATGCCAACCAGCCTCTTGCCGGGCAGGATTTACAAGCACTCATCCCGTCGTTGAGTGATGAGGAGGCCATGCGCATTATCGGCCGTATTGAAGAGGGTGCGACCGCACCCAAACCGAAGGTTATATTTACGGAAGGCGATGTGGTAAGGGTGACTGATGGTCCGTTTGCCAATTTTCAAGGTGTTATTGAAGAGGTTTATCCTGACAAGGGGCGGGTTAAAGTCATGGTTTCCATCTTTGGTCGGTTGACCCCTGTCGAACTTGAATATATACAGGTGAGTAATACGTGATGACGTTGTAAAAACTTCGATCTTAAGCGACGAATGTTCTCCGGCGACTCTTACACGCTACTTGTATAGTTAAGACCTGCCACAGAACACTACCCCTTGGACTGTACGCTTATCTGTATCTCTATGTTTTTATTTAGACATCATTAACTATTATCGGTAATTTTTAAGAGTTTATCATACGTCGTAAATTTATTTTTTTGTTTTCCGTTGAAGAATCCATAGCCTTGGGCAAGTGAGAGTAACTTGGAAATAAGGTCGGGATCTGCTGTTATTGGAAAACGGATTATTTTATGGATACCTTGAAAAAATAGATATTTTGTTCCTCTTTAAGGGACAGTGAAAAGTAAAAGCATATTAGGCTGCTGAGAGTGTTTTATTTTTTATTGTGACACAGATATGGAGCAAGACAGTAATTTTTCTAGGTGGCCTTATTTTAAAAGGTTCTAAACAGAGTATAAGGCCGGAAACGGCGATTAAATAAAAAAATTGTTTCATTCATGCCGGATTGTAAAGAGATGAAGGTCTACTTTAGCCTGGACATGAAGG
>DRLX01000492.1 GCA_011322715.1 Desulfobulbaceae bacterium | reverse complement strand
GGGAACCCGTGAAATTTATGCCTTCTGCCGGGAGAACACTATTCCCATACTTGCGGAGATTCCCTTTGATCGCAAGATTGCCGAAGCCTACTCGCAGGGCCGCATCATCGCAGAGGTGTCGACGGAATTGAACACTATTTTTTCTTCGTTGCAAAAGAACATTCGCGCCTTGGCTGCCGGTGGCGAAGGGGAGGTGGGGAATGCGTGAAATTCTTGTATTAAGCGGTAAGGGAGGTACGGGAAAAACTTCCTTAACGGCCGCATTTGCCCATGTTTCCGGAAATAAAATTATCTGTGACCTGGACGTTGATACCCCGGATCTGCATCTTTTGCTGCAACCGACCCATGAACGGGAAGTGCAGTTTTATGCCGGCAACGAGGCGCAAATTAATCAGGCAGGGTGCATCAGTTGCGGTCTTTGTAAGGAGATGTGCAGATATAACGCCATTCGTCATGATGATTTGGATGTGTTTGCCGTTGATCCGATTCGCTGTGAGGGGTGTAAAGTTTGTGTCACCTTTTGCCCGGAAGAGACTATCAGCTTTCCTGAAAAACACTGTGGTCGCTGGTTTGTATCGACAACACGCTTCGGCACCATGGTGCATGCCCGGCTCTTTCCCGGTGAAGAAAATTCCGGTCGCCTGGTGGCCTTGTTGAAGCAGGAAGCGAAAAAGCTGGCTAAAGAGAAAAAGATAGATTGTATCCTCAGTGATGGTGTTCCGGGAGTCGGTTGCCCGGTGATCAGTTCACTTTCCGGTGCTGATTTTGTTGTTATCGTGACGGAACCCACACCTTCGGGCCGCCATGATCTTGAACGGGTGGCCGCGCTCTGTCGTCATTTTCGCACCCGGGCGGGCATTATTATTAACAAGTTTGACTTAAATGAAGAACAAAGCGGAAATATAGAGGACTATTGTCGTGATAACGGATATCCTCTTTTGGCCAAACTGCCCCATGATACTCTGGTTACCGAGGCCATGGTCAGGGGACTTGCGGTTACTGAATGCGAAGAGAGTGCGATCGGGACGGAAATACGATCCGCATGGAGAAAAATAGAACAGCTTACCCGGTAATCGGGATGGCTCATGATGGAAATCCGTCATGAAAACATGGAATAAGAGGAGAAAAACATGATTATTGGTATTCCTTCAACACAACCAGGCGGCCTGGATGCTCCTTTTGGCGCTCATTTTGGACACTGTGACCTGTACACGCTCGTAGATGCAGAGAATGGTGAAATAAAAGAAGTTCGGACCTTGCCCAATGTCCCTCATCAGCAAGGCGGTTGCCTGGCACCTGTCCAGCATCTTGCCGATAACGGCGTCGATGTATTGTTGGCCGGAGGTATGGGGATGCGTCCACTTATGGGGTTCAACCAAATGGGGATTGATGTCTATTTTGCTGCAAACGCGCCCACCGTTGGAGTGGCGGTCAAAGCTTTCCTGGCCGGCAATTTGCAGAAGTTTACCCAGGATCTTACCTGCGGAGGCGGTGGTCAGCCGATTGCCGGGTAAGAAAAGCATTGTCGGAAATATTATGAAGAAAATTATTCTGTTATCACCCTCGTTGGATTCCATTTCGGATTTTGTGACCGGTCTTTCCGATCAGCCGGATGTCCGGGTGACAATGGTTTCGACAGCTGAGGAAATGTTGCGATTGGTTCGGGAGGAAAGCCCGGACCTTGTTATTCTGGACGAAAACGTTGGTGATCGGAATGCTCTTGATCTTGTGATCAGCATCCTGTCCATCAACGCCATGGTCAACACGGCCATGATCACCTCCATGAGTCCGGAAGCATGGCATGAAAAGAGTGAAGGATTAGGTATGCTGGAGCCTGTACCCCGGCCTCCAACTGCTTCGGATGCCCATAAGCTGCTTGCAACACTCGGGACGCTGGGAAAATTTATATAGAAAACCATTGGTTCGCATGGACGTTCCATGTTGAAGTCAATGTTTTTTTGTCGGTGGGGTCCTTGCACTTTTTTCTTGCTGTATTATAAGTATGGATAACATATGCACAGTCGGGAATGTGCCGGTTGCCGGAGTAACTGACATCGAGGTCCAAGGATCGGCAAGGGAAAAGGTGTTCCTTTTTTCATGCCGTCTTTGCTGTTATTCATTTTTTTCTCATGGAGGTGGGAAGATGTTGAAGCATTGGAAAACCGGGTTGTTTGTTATTGTATTGTCCGGGATATTTGCCGTCAGTGCCTGGGCCGTACCAACCAAGTTGACCGTCAGGGCCCTTGCCCATGATGCCAAGTTTATCGGCTCGGTCGTCGGAGGATTGAAAGTCGTTGTCAAGGATTATTACACCGACCAGGAGCTTGCCGCCGGCATGATCATGGGCGGCACCGGAAATACCAAGTTGTTAATGAAGGAACCGGTGACTCGGGCAACGGTCAGGTCCGAGGGGCAGGGTACCGCCAAAGCGGTTTTTGAGTTTGATATTAAAAAACCAATCAAACTGCTGGTTGAGGTTGTCGGACCCATGGGGGCCGAGGCGAATATTCACAAAGAGGCGAAAACAACCTGGCTGCTGCCGGGACAGGACATCAGTGGTGATGGGCTTCTCTTTGAGCTGACCGGGCTTATCGTTCATCCCCACAACCCGGAAGCCCATGAGTTCTTTACCTTAGGTTCTACTCTTCCCATCAGTGCAGTGGTCACGCCCATGTGCGGTTGTCCGGTCAAGGCTAATTTTCCGCTCTGGAATGCCGATGATTATACGGTAACCGCCTATATTTTTAAGGGAGGCAAAAAAATTGCCGAACTGCCGTTGAAATATGCCGGTAAAACGAGCAATTTCAGTTCTTCCTTCACTCCAAAAGAAAAGGGCGGCTATCGGGTTGTTTTTACCGCCCATGACAAACGAAATAATCAAGGTGTCGGCATCAGTGGTTTTGTCGTTGTAGCACCGAAAAAATAATTTTCCCCTCCCTTTTTCATCCTTTACTTCGACCCTGCCGCTATTACTTCGGCAGGGTCGTTGACCCTTTTGCCGGTCTCTAATCTCGGACCTTCTGTGGATTGTTTTTTTGCCGCCTGTTTTTACCTTTCTCTTCTTTGAACTTTCTTGCAGGTGATAATTTCAAACTCATCAACGTTTGATTGGTCACCGTTTGGGTGCGACCTTTACGACTTTCACACGAAAAAACAGTGGGATACCATGGTGAACTGTCATTCAGGTCGTGAGTTCTCTCCTTCTTTTGTCCGAACAGGCAAATTCATCGAAATGAGATTTGCCCCACTTTGCGCCCCGCCTGTTTTTTCATTTTTTTTCGTAATCTGAACCTGTGTGATGTATTTCCTTTTATAACCCATTGTTACCTCAAAATATCCCCCGGTAGTTGCTGTTGTTGAAGCCGGCAAGGTTTCAGTAAGTATCCATTATATAGCGGCATCATGTTTTTTGTGCGCTATATGTTGTGGTTTGTCCTTGTGTGTCGTCAACGCGCAACAGACTGTTTCTCCATTTGTTTTTCCTTGACACATGGGGTGGGTGTGCGATAGAAGAAAAGGTAGGTGGGGTAAAGTGGTTTTAAATGGTTAAGAGTGTCATGAAAACCCTTTTGTCGGTGCGTAGGTGAAACAACAGGTTTCCACATTACGATTTCGCGGTCGTTCGGAACATTCTCTGGACGCCAAGGGTCGGCTGAATATTCCAAGTCGCTTCCGTGAGGTTCTTCGAGAGGTGTACAGCGAAACCGTTATGGTGACCAACTGGCAGAAGAGCTTGAAGGCCTTTCCCGTAGAAGAATGGGAGCGTTTGGAGGAAAAACTGACAAAAGATGGTCGAAATCAGCCGGGAATGGGAGATTTTGTCCGCTATGTGATTTCCGGTGTGACCGTTTGTACGCTTGACAAGCAGGGAAGAATTTTACTGCCGCCCACCCTGCGCAGTGAATTCGGTATCGACAGAGAAGTCGTTTTGAACGGCATGTTGGAGAATTTTGAAATTTGGAATAAGGCAGACTGGCAGCTTGAGACACAGCGCACCCGCGAACGCTTTGTCGATTTTAACCAGAGCCTGTCGGCCCTGGGGATTATGTAGCATCGTATGACGGGCCAAGCGGCGGAACTTCATATTCCCGTAATGTACGATGAGGTGCTCGCATCTCTACAGCCGGAAAATGGTCGTGTATATGTGGATGCGACGCTTGGCCTCGGAGGGCATACGGAGGCTGTTTTAAAGGCTTCGGCTCCCAATGGTCGGGTCATCGGTTTTGAATGGGATAATGAGGCGGCGGTACCGGCAGCCGGACGGCTTCAGCCATTTGGAGATCGGGTAACCATTATTCATGCCTCCTATGCCGATATGGTGGCCGAGTTGACCGGCTTAGGGGTTGAGTCTGTTGATGGCATACTGGCTGATCTTGGTGTCTCATCCCTCCAGCTTGATCGTTCTGAACGGGGATTTAGTTTTCGCAAAGACGCACCGGTGGATATGCGCATGAATACCGAGTCGGCAATTGACGCAGCCGCCATCCTGGCTGGAGCCACGGAGAATGAACTGGCCGATATCTTCTACCATTACGGGGAAGAGAGGCAGGCCCGACGTATTGCCGCCCATCTCTGTAAGGCCCGCGCGAATTTCCGGATACGAACAACGCGTCAATTGGCGGACCTGGTGGCTGAAGCAGTGCCCCGGCGTTTTCATCCGGAAAAGATTCATGTGGCGACCAGGGTGTTTCAGGCCTTGCGTATAGCCGTCAACCGTGAGCTGGACAACCTTGTGCGCCTGTTGGCCGATGGGCCTGATTTTTTGCGACCAGGAGCTGCATTTTGCATTATCACCTTCCATTCCCTGGAAGACCGGATCGTCAAACAGGCCTTTCGTAGGGACGGGCGACTGCGACCGGGAAAACCTGTCCGACCCACGAAAGAAGAAGTTGCGACCAATCCGCGGGCAAGAAGCGCCACCTTACGCTGTGCCGTGAGGCTGTAAGGCTGGACTGGTTGGATCGGCGAATATTTCGGCAGAGTCGAATTTAAAGGAGGAGTGAACCATGATAATACATGCACAGACAGGCCAATATCGAAGTCGGACTCTGCGTCCGGGACTGCGCAGGCGGGTAGCTGCACGACGGACGGAGGAAATGTCGCCGGAGTTGCGACGGGCTGTCGGGATTACGCTCTGCACCGCACTTTTTTTTCTTCTGGCCGGGGGCTGGTTTTTCCATTGGATCACTGTCGGCGAATCCCTGCGGACCGAGCAGCTGCAGGCGGTTACAGCGTCCCTTGATACCGCAAATATCAATCTACGGGCTAAAAAGGCGGGCTTACTGTCGCCAAAACATATTGAAGCTGTGGCGGCCGTGCGTTTCGGCCTCCATGCTCCGGTTTCAGGCCAGGTTCATCGTCTCTGATAACGCGGGGCATGTATACCGTAAGAGCAAGGCGAAAAAAGCGCAGAAAGGTCCGGCTGACGGTCATCGGGCTTTTTATTCTTTTGTCGGCGGCGGCTGGTGGAGTTCTGTATCGATTACCCCTCTCCCTCCAGGATATCAGCAGGATTATCCAGCTTGCCGCCGACAAAACTCCGCAATCTCAACAGAGGAAACCGGTCGCCAGGCAGGTCTTGCGCGGCATTATCTACGACCGTAATTTTAAGGAATTAGCTGTTTCCTACCCCTTGTATTCACTCTATTTTCACCCGGCAAAAAATACCAATCACAACCAGACGGCCAAACAGCTTGCCGATATTCTTCATGTTCCTGCCGATGAACTTCAGCTTCGGTTCAAGACATCCGCACGAGCTGTTCAACTGGCCGATGATCTGGACAGTGATCAGGCGACTGCAGTTGAGCACCTGCATCTTGACGGAATTTTCTGCAAACGAAATGAAGTCCGTTATTATCCGGAAAATGAGGCGGCGGCAGATGTTATCGGCTATACCGGAAATGGCGTAGGTCTTTATGGGATAGAGAAAAAATATGATCTTGTGTTGCAGCCGGGTGGTTACAAGGCGGTGAACCTTGCTGAAATTGATTTTTCCGGCACCACCATGGTTGGGGAAAAAGGAACGGACCTGATACTGACCCTGGACCTTGCATTACAGAAACAGATTGACACCCATTTGCGTCGGATTTTGCGGGAACAGGATGGTACCCGGGGTATGGCCCTGTTGCTCGAACCGACGTCGGGGAAAGTCCTTGCTTCGTCTATCCAGCCGTCATTTAATCCGAATTATTTTTGGCAAACCGGGGCTACCGGTGGTCGTGACCTTCTTTTTCAGCCGTTTTTTTCACGCTCCACCCTGCAACCGATACTGGCAAGGGTTGCGGCAATTGTTCATCAGGGCGAAGAGTATCGCCCTTTGTTGCCCATTACTATTGCCGCCGCCGATTTTGGTCTGAGCGACAAGGAATATGCGGAAGTTGAGCGGCGTCTGCGAATTGGCGGGCCGGTTGTGGATAGTCTGGACAGGGACACCGAAAAATTGTCTGCTTCCGGAGATGAACGTTTAAGTCTCATGCAGATAGGTGTCGGTCTTGCGTCTCTGGTAAACGGCGGCTGGCGGCACAATCCCATCTTTCTTGATTCCGTCTATGACGTGGAAAAAGGACATCGATTTACCAGAAAACAGCAGGAAAATGATGAGATCCATGTTCTGTCACCGGCGCAGGGGGTACGGATTCGCCGGGATCTGGCAGCGCATTTCGCCGCCTCGAAAAAAGGGGGGTGTCTTGCCTTCCATATAGCGGACACACGAATCGAACCTGCCGGTTCTTTGAACCGGTATGTGCAGCGGCAACTGTTTGTCGGCATGATTCCAGGCAGGAAACCGGCCATGCTTCTTCTGATGGCGGTTGACCGGGACCAACTCGCACCACTTGCCAAAAGGACTCAACGAAAAAGCATGCGTGATGAGGGAAAAAACCTGCTGACCGCTCTATACTCTGCAGGGGGAAAAGAACAGGTTGCCGTCCATCCAGCCGAAAAAGACAGGAGGAATTTTGCCCGTTTTCTTATCAGCCGTCGCGTTGACTATTCACCTTTGCCCGTGGAACAGATTGCCGGAGCTATGGAAATGCCAAGGCTCGTCGGTTTGAGTTTACGCAAGGCTTTGCGGCAGCTCAATGGCCGTAAGCTCAGTATTTCCGTTGAGGGCTCAGGGCGGATTGTTGCCCAGTCACCTGCTCCGGGTGTTCACTTGCAGGGGGTGAAATCATGCAAACTGACCCTGAATACAGAAATCTGAGCACATTATGCGGTTTTTCGAGCTGGCAAATATTTTGGCAACCTCCCCCCGGGGATCGTTACCTGCGGATACCGAGATTACGTCGATAACTGTTGATTCCCGGAAATCCGGTCCAGGGACCGTCTTTGTGGCGCTTAAAGGGGTAAATTGTGACGGTCATGACTATATAGAGGCGGCAGTCGACCGGGGCTGTCTGGCGGTGGTTGCCGAATCCCGGCCATCCTCACGTGTTGGAGTACCCTGTTTCCAGGTTGCGGACACGCATCAGGCCCTTGGTCGGATGGCCTGCGCATTTTATAGTTGCCCGGCCGTCGCTATGAAACTGATCGCCCTGACAGGGACAAACGGTAAAACCACAACGTCGTGGATGCTTGAAGGCATCCTCAGGCAGGCCGGATATCGCCCCGGAGTCATCGGTACGGTTAATTACCGCTATATGAAGTCGGACACCACCGAAGTTGTCCGGCCCGCGCCCCTGACCACGCCTGATCCGATTCTGCTGCAGTCCTTATTGCGGGAAATGGCGGATGCCGGGGTCAGCCATGTTATTGTCGAGGCATCCTCCCATGCACTGGCCCAGCATCGTCTGGCCGGAATAGATTTTGATGTGGCGGTATTTACGAATTTAACCAGGGACCATCTGGATTATCACCGGGATATGGAAGACTATTTTTCCGCCAAGAAAAAACTTTTTACCTGCAATATGAAATCATCGGCAACCGCCGTGATTGTGACCGATGCAGGAGAGGCCGGAAGCTATGGCCGACGGTTGGCAGGGGAAGTGGCCCCTGATACCATAATGAGCGTTGGTTTTGCTGAAAGCTGTGAGGTCAGGGCCGATGATCTCCGCCAGGGTATTGACGGCATGGTCTGGTCGTTGACGATTGATGAAGAACAATACCCGGTAAGTTCCGAATTGACCGGACGATATAACGTTCTCAATATGCTGGCCGCCGCAGGCGCTGCACGTGCCTTGTCCGTTTCCGGGGAGAAAATAGCTGTCGGTCTGTCGGCTGTTGGACAGGTTCCCGGTCGTCTGGAGCGGGTGACCCTGCCGGGATTACCCGCCGATAAATGTCCCAAGGTTTTTGTTGATTACGCCCATACCCCGGATGGCCTTGCCAACGTCCTTGCGACCATGAAAACCATGACCACCGGCAGATTGATCTGTGTTTTTGGTTGTGGTGGTGACCGTGATACCGGGAAAAGAGCGCCGATGGGCAAGGTCGCCGCTGAAATGAGTGATGTGGTTTTGCTCACCTCGGATAATCCACGGACGGAAGATCCCCTGGCGATTCTTGCCCAGGCCGCAGCGGGCGTGCGGGATGGCGGCAAAGCTGAGCGCTCCCTTGAGGAGATGTTTGCGGGCGACAAGGTGCAAAACGGTTTTTGCATTATTGCAGACCGTGGCCCGGCCATCCGCCAGGCCTGTGCGCTGTCCAGGCCTGATGATGTTGTTCTCATTGCCGGCAAGGGCCATGAACAGTACCAGATCCTGGGAAGGGAAAAGATATATTTTGATGACCGCATGCAGGCAAAAAACGGCCTGGCCGCCTGGACGGTCCGTCATCTGGTTGCCGCGACCGGGGGGCAGTGCCTTCATGGCGCCGGGCGGCCGGTGCGTATGTTGGGCGCTGTTTCCACCGATACCAGGACCCTGCAGCCGGGAGATGTGTTTCTTGCCTTGAAGGGAGATAATTTTGATGGCCATACCTTTATCGATCAGGCTGTTGCCGGCGGTGCCGGGGCGCTTATCGTCACCGATGAAGTGGACGTCAAAGAATCGACGCCGCCGGTCATTAAGGTGGAGGATACCCTGACTGCTCTTGGCGATCTGGCAGGCTATCGTCGCAGGTTGTTCGGGGATGAGGTCACGGTCATCGGCCTGACTGGAAGCTCCGGAAAAACAACGGTCAAGGAGATGACCGGTGCAATCTGCAGCCGGTTTTACGAGACGGCAGCGCCCGCTCCCCGTGCCGTCTTGAAGACACGGGGAAATTTTAACAACCTGATCGGTCTGCCGTTGACCCTGTTGCGCCTTGATGCGGAGCATAGAATCGCGATCCTGGAAATGGGGATGAACCGGCCGGGTGAAATTGCCCGGCTGACCGAAATAGCAGCTCCGGATATCGGCTGCATCAATAATATCCAGGAGGCGCATCTACAGGGTCTTGGCACCATCGAGGGTGTTGCTGCGGCCAAGGGAGAATTGTTTAAGGGCATGGAGCGGGATGGTGTGCTGGTTGTCAATAATGATGACCCTCTTGTGGTCAGGCAGGCCCGCCGTCATAGGGGAAGACGGACAGGCTATGCGGTAACACCGGCCGGTCGCAGGCGTAAACCGGAGGTCAGGGTCACCCGGGTAACAGGGCTTGGTGAAAAGGGGAGCCGGATAACCCTGCATGTGGGCGGGTGGAAAACCCGTTTTCTTCTTCCGGCCCCTGGAGAACATAATGTTGCCAATGGTGCTGCCGCTGCCGCCATCGCCCATGCAGCCGGGATCGATCCCGAGTGTATTGTTGCCGGGCTTGCCGGTTTTTCCACCATTGATAAACGAATGGAATGTGTCCGGGTGCCGGGAGGATTGCGGGTGGTCAATGACAGCTATAATGCCAATCCCTCCTCCATGGCCGCCGCCCTGAAGACCATGGCCGGCTTCAGTTCCGGTAGCCGGAGAATAGCGGCCCTTGGCGACATGCTTGAGCTTGGTTCCGCCTCAGGAGAGGCCCACAGGCGTATCGGGCGGCTGGCGGCTGAACTCGGCTATGATCTGCTGGCGGTGACCGGTGAGTATCGGCAAGATATCGTTACCGGCGCCAGGGAGGCGGGCATGGCCAGGGAGCAGGTCATGGGTTTTGTCGATATCGTTGCCATGGCCGACTGGTTGTATCATCTAATGATCAGCGGTCGCCTGGGCGAAGAGGACTGGCTGCTCATCAAGGGCTCGCGCGGGATGCGGATGGAGGAGCTGCTTCAGGAGCTGCAGAATCGTTTCGATCCTTCCCGGACAAGAGGATAGCATATGCTCTATCATTTTCTCTATCCCCTGCATACCCAGATTAGCTGGCTCAATGTTTTTCGCTATATCACCTTTCGCTCCATCGGCGCAGCGGTAACGGCATTTCTTATTCTCTGGTGTTTCGGGCCGATGTTTATTCGCTGGCTGCAGCGGAGGCAGATCGGCCAGGTCGTCCGTGACGATGGCCCGGAGTCACATCTCAGCAAGCAGGGCGTTCCGACCATGGGCGGACTCCTTATCCTTGGCGGAATTCTGATTTCAACCTTGTTTTGGAGCGATCTTTCCTCCGGTCTGGTCTGGCTGCTCCTCTGTGTCAGTCTGTTCTTCGGTGGCATAGGCGCAATGGATGATCTACAGAAGATCAGCAAGGGTAATAGTCGTGGCGTTTCGGCACGGGGAAAACTGCTGCTGCAGGTAATCGGCGCCTCCATGGTCGGCCTTTATCTTCTGCTGCATCCGGAATATGACGGCAACCTCGCCATTCCGTTTTTCAAGGGCTTTCATCCTGATCTCGGCTGGTGGTATGTCCCCTTTGCCGTCATTGTTATCGTCGGGGCCTCCAATGCGGTCAATCTCACCGACGGCCTGGACGGCCTGGCCGTTGGGCCGGTAATGATCAGCGGTACGGTGTATTTGATTTTTTCCTATGCCGCCGGTAATGCCATTATCGCCCAATATCTGCAGATACCCTTTGTTCCGGGAGCAGGGGAGGTGGCGGTCTTCTGCGGCTCTCTGGTGGGCGCCTGCCTGGGATTTCTCTGGTTTAACGCCTATCCGGCGGAAATTTTCATGGGTGATGTCGGCTCCCTGGCCCTTGGCGGTATTCTGGGTGCGGTATCCATTATCACCAAGCAGGAGATTCTGCTCTCCATTGTCGGCGGCATCTTTGTCATGGAGGCTGTTTCGGTCATTCTGCAGGTAGGATTTTTTAAAATGAGTGGCGGACGACGGATTTTTCTGATGGCACCGATTCATCACCATTTTGAGAAAAAAGGCTGGCCGGAACCCAAGGTGGTGGTCAGGTTCTGGATTATCTCCATCATCCTTGGCCTGCTGGCGCTGGCAACTCTGAAATTGCGCTGACCATGGAACTTGCCGGTATCCAAAAGGCGGTGGTAGTCGGCCTGGGAATGTCGGGGATGGCAGCGATCCGGTTTTTCCGGGACCGGGGAATCGAGGTGGCTGTGTCGGAATATCGTCCCCTTGCCGACCTTGCCGGTGAAGAACGGGCCATGATCAGGGAGCTTGCGCATGAGACCGGAGGCCATAGCGAGCAGTTTGTTCTTCAGGGCGATTGTATTGTCCCGAGTCCCGGTGTGCCGCTTGATCTCCCGGTGTTGCAGGCGGCTAGGACGGCGTCGATCCCGATAGTCGGGGAACTGGCTCTTGCCGCCGGTATGTTTTCCGTGCCGGTGATAGGAGTTACCGGCTCAAACGGCAAGACCACGGTCACGAGTCTGATCGGAACCTTACTGCGCACTTGCGGCTATCGCCCCTTTGTCGGCGGTAACATTGGCAATCCCCTGTTGTCGGCGCTTACCCGGAGGGATGAGTATGATGTCCAGGTCCTTGAACTGTCAAGTTTTCAACTTGATCTGGCAGGGGAATTCAGGCCCGACATTGGTCTGCTGCTCAACCTGACCCCGGACCATCTGGACCGTCACGGCACAATGGAGGCATATGTCCGGGCAAAAATGGGGATGTTCAGGCATCAGGGGCCGCAGGATTATGCCATTCTCGGCGGTGATGACCCTCTGGTCATACAGCAGGCTGAAAATATACGAGCGTCGGTGGCAACCTTTGGCCATGGTGAGCAGCGTCAGGCCCATATTGTCGACGATGAAATATATGTTGATCTGCCCGGCCGGGGAAGCGGTTGTTTCTCCTTGGCGGGAACAGGGCTTGATTCGCCGGTGAATCGGCTTAATGCAGCGGCAGCGATTTTGGCCGTGATCTCTTTTGGTGCGAAAGA
The DNA here is from genome assembly GCA_011322715.1 of Desulfobulbaceae bacterium. Taxonomy (GTDB): domain Bacteria; phylum Desulfobacterota; class Desulfobulbia; order Desulfobulbales; family Desulfobulbaceae; genus DRLX01. The sequence goes on along the minus strand of DRLX01000492.1, from coordinate 2,554 downwards.
GCGGTGCGTTGATGACGGATTGCAGGCTTTTGTGCCTGCTGAGCATCGCATGACCAGGGTGGCGGAGATCCGGGGAGTTGTCTTTATCAATGATTCAAAGGCCACTAATGTCGGTGCCATGGCAGCTGCCCTGAAAAGCTGTCCAATCGGGGTGGTGTTGATTGCCGGGGGACGTGATAAACAGGGGGATTTTCGGGAACTGCGGGAAATTGTCAGGGCAAGAGTGGCCCATATGCTCTGTATCGGCGAGGCGGCGGCCATGCTGGAGGAGGTCTTCGGTGACCTGACCCGGGTTGAAAGAGCAGCGGACATGCAGACCGCGGTTGCCAGGGGAGCAGTGCTGGCAAAACCCGGGCAGATCGTGCTCCTGGCGCCGGGCTGCGCCAGCTTTGATATGTTTTCCGATTATAAGGAACGGGGACGGGTATTTACCGCAGCAGTACACGCCCTGATGGATATGGAAAATACAGAAAATATGGAAAATACGGAAAAATCAATTTGATCCATAGAAGATGACCGGAGAAAAACAATGACAAAAATTTGTTGTGTCTGTCAGCGGGTTGAAAATGGCAGTCATTGGAAAGAGGAATATGAATTTGCCGAAAATGAACGGGTGACACACGGCTATTGCCCCCTGTGTTTTGATGTAATCATGGCTGAATTGATGGAGTCCAGAGACGAACTGTCCACTGAAGAGTGCGCTGTCCATTCCTCCGGGCAGGATAGCGGTCAACAGACCTTATGCGCCTGATTATTACCGGCGGTGGCACCGGTGGTCATCTCTTTCCGGCCCTGGCCGTGGCCGAGGGAATCAGAAAAAGGGATCCCGACAGTGAGATTATGTTTATCGGAGCCGGGCGCCGGATTGATAATCAGGTACTGGCGGAGAAGGGATTTACCCGTAAGGTCATCAGTTTTTCCGGAATCAAGGGCCTTGGCATGTCCGGTTTTCTCCATGCCGCCTCCAGACTGCTGCCGGCAATAGCGCAATCGTTTTTTCTCATTCGTCGTTTCAGGCCGGACCTCGTCTTTGGTGTCGGTGGATACGTGACCGGGCCGGTATTGACGGCGGCAAAAATATTGCGGATACCAATATGCATCCATGAGCAGAATTCAGTGCCGGGGCTGGCAAACCGGCTTGCCGGCAAACTGGCCGACAGAATTTGTATCTCTCAACCCTGCGATCCTCCTTTTGCGGAGAGCAAGACCATCCTGACCGGTAATCCGGTCCGTGGGGAGATCCTGGATGCATCGCACCAACAAACAGAGAAGGGGAAGCAGACCACCATCCTTGTCCTTGGCGGCAGCCAGGGGGCCAGGCGGGTCAACGAGCTGGCGTGCGCGGCCATGAAAATTTTGCACAAACGGGAAAAAACAACCTTACGGATTATTCATCAGACCGGAATAGCGGATGAAGAAAAAGTCAGGACCAGCTATGCCGAGATCGGTATCCAGGCAGAGGTTTCTTCCTTTTTCACCGATATGGCCGGGCTGTACCGGCGGGCGGACCTGGTCATCTCCCGGGCCGGAGCAACGACCCTGGCGGAACTGGCGGTCATGGGCCTGCCGGTATTGTTGATACCCTATCCCTTTGCAGCCGATGATCATCAGACCACCAATGGCGAGTATTATGTGGAGGGCGGAGGCGCCCGTATGGTACAGGAAAAAGACCTGAATGAAGAGAAACTTGCCGCAGAGATCAGGCAGCTAGTCGACAGGTCCGGAACACTTGAGGAGATGGCCGCAGCGATGAGGAAAATGGGACAGCCGCAGGCAACGGAGCGGATTGTCGAGGTCTGTAAACAGTTGGTCAGGGATAACTGAGTCGGCATGGAAAAAGTGAATCAGAGGATTTATGTACAATAAAACAAATTATGTACAATAAAACAAAACATATACACTTTGTCGGCATCGGTGGGATAGGTATGTCCGGCATTGCCGAACTCCTGTTGAACCTTGGCTATCGTGTCAGCGGCTCTGATCTGCATGAATCGGACATTACCCGCAAGCTGACGTCCCTGGGCGGAATGGTCCATGTCGGGCACCGGGCGGAGTGGATGGAAGGCGCGGACGTGGTGGTAACATCATCGGCGATAAGTGCGGCCAATCCCGAGGTAGTGGCGGCAAAAGAGGCCCATGTTCCCGTGATCCAGCGGGCGGAGATGCTGGCCGAACTTATGCGCCTTGCCAAGTATGGGATCGCTATTGCCGGCAGTCACGGCAAGACTTCGACGACCTCGCTGGTATCGACCATCCTTGCCGAAGCCGAGCTTGATCCGACGGTGGTGGTCGGGGGCAAGGTGGACAGCCTCGGCGGCAACGCCAAACTTGGTTGTGGAGATTTTCTGGTAGCGGAGGCCGATGAAAGCGACGGCTCCTTTCTCAAGCTTTCGCCGGTCATCGAGGTGGTCACCAATATCGATCTTGAGCATCTTGATTATTACCGGGATATTGAGCATATTAAGGATGTGTTCCTGCAGTTTATCGATATTCTGCCCTTTTATGGAGTGGCCATCCTCTGCTTTGACGATGAAAATATTGCCCGCCTGCTGCC
>DRLX01000491.1 GCA_011322715.1 Desulfobulbaceae bacterium | reverse complement strand
TGCACGGGGCTTCATGCTGAACTATAATATGTACCGTCATTATTTTCCGCTTATCGCCCTGGGAAGAGCGGAAAAATATTTCAGCCCGAATTGAGGTCCAACCAATCACCTGCCGGCTGATCCCAAAAAAACCATGGCTGATCCGTTAAAGAAAAAACTGAAAACCATCCCCTCTCTGCAAGAGGTGCGAGGTGTGCGGCTGCCGGCCGGGCTCACCTTTGTGCAGCTGGTTGTCACCGGACCTCCCGGGGCCGGAAAGACCTATTATATCAACAAAATTCATGGATGGCCCAATGAGGGATATCTTGATCTTACCCGCCGGGGATGGTGGAGGGACCGGGCCCTTACCTACCGTCCGCGGGAAGTCCATCTCGGTCTGCCCTTTGCCGGTTTTTCCGAGGCCCTGACCGTCTTTGACAAGGAGTGGCTTGAGGCCCCGGAACCGCCGGTACTTGAACTGGAAAGAATTCAGATACCGCCGGTGAGCCATAACATCTTTCAGACAGACTGGCGGCACCGATATGTCTTTGAATTTCTGCTGCCCTCGGCAAAGACCATCTACAAGAGAAGACAGGCGCGAGCCAATGAAGGGTACTTCCCCGTCGATGAAAACCTGAGCATGGAGATGGTTGAGGCTCAGTTGGCCGTGTATCGGCAGGTGGTCCTGTACCTGCACCGGCAAAAGATGCAGGTTTACATCAGAAAAAGTCTGGACAAACCGCCCATGTACATTGCCGAAAAAGAGGACATCGGCATACCGGGCTGGCTCAGTGGCGAGCCGGTGCCCCGGCCAAGCCTGACCACCATTGACGGCTGGAAATGGCTGCTGCTCAGGAAACTGCCCATCAACTGGTTCACCCTCAGCGATGAATGGCAGCCGATCACCAAAGAGAGCAGAATAGCCTATGACGGCAAGCCCCTGGAATTGCGACTTGGTAAACAGATCCTTCGATTTTACCCTGAAATCCCCCTCGGCAGCCGTAAAAAAAACCTGCGCAAGAACTGGTTGATCACCGATCCCTCCACCTTTGGTTCACATCTCTGCGCCTTTGCCCGCCTGCGGGTCGGGGAAACGGTCATGATCGGCAGGGCCAACAGAAAATACAAAACCATTTTCAATTTCGACAAGAGTGTCGGCAAACGTCACGTCAGTATCAGCAATGAACGGGGTGACCTGATCATCACCCCCCTGGATGACCAGCGAAGGGTCGAGGTGATCCGTTTTGAGGATTCGGACAGAAAAAGCCGCATAGAGGCCCGCCGCTACGCAGCCCTGATGGAACTGAAAAAAATCTATGGCGGCCCCATGGAGCTTTATCCCCCTGACCGTGCCCTGGCAACCCTTACAGCCGTCAATGAAATCCTGGAACACGAGGCCTACCGTCCCGCCGATAAATCCGGCCGGCCAGGTGGTCTGATTGAGCTACCGCCGGAAAAAATACCGATTTTCGTCGGCGATCTCCATGCCCAGGTCAACAATCTTCTGAAGATACTGTCTGAAAACAAATTTCTTGAAGGAATCGAGAGCGAATCCGCCTGCCTGATCATTCTCGGTGATGCGGTCCATTCCGAGATCCCCGGCCAAATGCAGGAGATGGACAGTTCCGCCCTGATGATGGACCTGATCCTGCGATTAAAACAACTCTTTCCGGCCAATGTCTTTTACCTGCGCGGCAACCACGATACCTTTGCTGCCGATATCTGTAAAAATGGTATCTGCCAATCCAGCCTGTTTAAAAAACGTCTTTTGGAACTGCGGGGAAAGGAGTATGTGCAGCAGATGGAAAGATTTTACGATCTGCTCCCCACGGTGATAAAATCCGATCGTTTTCTGGCATGTCACGCAGGACCGCCGTCACGAAAAACACGACGTAAAGAGATCATCAACCTGCGCGCGCATCCTGATATTGCCAAGGAATTAATCAGCAGCCGCTTAAAACGTTCCAACTATTTTGCCGGCTACGGCAAGTCGGATGTCAAACGATTCAGGAAAAGTCTCAAGCTGTCCAAGGCCACGCCTTTTATCGTCGGCCATACTCCTCTTGACCGAACAGGTTCGGTCTGGATCGATGCCGGTGAAATTAAAAATCATTTTATCCTGTACAGCGGTCGACCGGAAGGCCCTGCATTACTGGTTGAAATCAATAACCGAATCATGCCGCTCTCCTATCCAGCGGAACCGCTTATAAATATTATTGGTAAAATGCGTCAAGTTGAGTAGGTAGTGGGTGACGGAAAAATTATCAAACCGGCAACACCTAAAAAGGAGGGTGAACCATTATGACCATGAAGTCGACCAGCCCCTTGGCCGGGCTTTTACGAAAATCTCCGTTCAAACCAATCCAGGAACATCTACGCAAGGTCTTTGCCTGTATCTGCCTTTTGCCTCCCATGTTTGATGCCCTGTATCAGGGCAACCAGGAAGAGGTTGAAGAGATTGCCACCCGGATCGGCAAGATTGAGACTGAGGCGGACAAAATGAAGAGTGAATTTCGACTGCATATGCCGAAAACGCTTTTTCTCCCTGTTGACCGCAGGGACCTGCTGATGCTTCTCCGTGATCAGGATTCCATGGCCGATACCACCGAAAAAATCAGTCAGATTTTAAGCAGCAGGGTCATGGAAGTACCTGACCCCATTAAAGAGCTTCTCGATGAACTGCTCAATGCAACCATGGAAATAAGCTCAGAGGCCAAGCTGATTGTCGAGGAACTCGACGAGCTGGTACAGGTCGGGTTTGGCGGCCGCGAACATGACAAGGTGATTGCCATGATCTCCGGCGTGCGCAGGAGCGAACACAATATTGACCATATTCTCCACAACCTGCGACGAAAACTCTTTGCCATAGAAGATACGGTAAATCCGGTTTCCGTCATATTCTGGTACCAGATCATCGAGTTAATCGGCGACATTTCCAACCAGGCGGAAAATATTTCAGATCGCCTCCTCCTCTTCCTCTCCAAATAGAACATAAGGGAAATAATTCATGGAAATCATAGCAGCATACGGAACAATCATGGTCGTGCTGGCCGTGATCTTTGGTTTGTACATGACGTGGGGTGTGGGCGCCAATGACCTTGCCAATGCAATGGGCACCTCAGTGGGTGCCGGTGCGGTCACCATTAAACAGGCGGTCGGCATCGCCATTGTTTTTGAATTCTCCGGCGCAGTTCTGGCAGGCGGTAATGTCACCAAAACGATACGTAAAGGCATTATTGATCCGACAAATATTGTTCATTCACCGGAAATTCTTATTTACGGAATGCTGGCCGCTTTGCTTGCCGCTGCTGTCTGGCTGATGATCGCTTCGGCCAAAGGCTGGCCGGTATCCACCACCCATTCTATTGTCGGCGCTTTGGTCGGATTCGCCCTGGTCGGCATCGGACCGGATGCCGTTAACTGGGCCAAAATCAGCAAAATCGTGGCCTCCTGGGTCATCTCGCCCATTATCGGCGGCACCATCTCATTTCTTTTGGTGATGAGTACCCGCAAACTGATCTTCGACACTGAAAATCCCTTGAAAAACGCCAAGCAGTATGCACCGGCTTATATCTTCCTTGTCGGCTTTATTATCTCGCTGGTCACCATGTTCAAGGGACTCAAACATCTGCATATCCACCTGTCGGTGGGCCAGAGTTTCCTGGTCGCCGGCGGCATAGGTCTCTTTACCGGTTTTATCGGATGGATGCTCATTAAAAAAATCGAGGAGGACCCGGAGGCCGACAGGGATTTCCACTTTGCCAGCGTCGAGAAGGTATTCACGCCCATGATGCTCTTTACGGCCAGCTCCATGGCCTTTGCCCACGGTTCCAATGATGTGGCCAACGGTATTGGTCCGCTGGCAGCGGTCATCTCAATTGTCAAATCCGGTGGTCAGGTCATGCAGACCTCGGCCATGCCCTCCTGGATACTCATGGTCGGCGGACTTGGTATTGTTACCGGTCTGGTAACACTTGGCTACCGGGTCATGCTGACGGTAGGAACAAAGATCACCGAGCTTACCCCTTCCCGGGGGTTCTGTGCCGAGCTGGCTGCGGCAAGCACGGTTGTTCTGGCCTCCCGTACCGGACTGCCGGTCTCCACCACCCATATTCTTGTCGGTTCTGTGCTTGGCGTCGGGATGGCAAGAGGTATCGGCGCCCTTGACCTGCGGGTGGTGATGAACATTATCATCTCCTGGCTGGTCACTCTGCCGGCAGGTGCGGTCCTCTCTATTGTCTTTTTCTTCTTCCTGAAAGGAATTTTCGGATGACCGGACTGGACAACCGGCCAACGGTTCCAGAAGAACCAACATGACTGGACCGGATATGCGCAGACTTCGGAGGATGAAAATAAGATATTCCAGAAGATTCCATTTATCCGCAAGCGGTGTAACAACGAAGAGTGCTCTTGTTGCACCACGCAACATACGTGGTGCAACACATAACCAGGCGCTCTGCACCATTTTCGGACAAACCGGTAGGCTGGAGCAGGTTATAACGCCTCAAGGATGCTTTCCAAATAAAAAAGCCCCCGCATAATGCGGGGGCTTTTTTATTCTGCAATTTTTGAAACGCTTTTCCATCTCTAGGCCACCTCTAATTAATAGAAGATGGCAGGAGTAATCCTCTACAAAAACAGAACTTATCTTGCCGTCTGAAACTGACCGGTCAG
>DRLX01000490.1 GCA_011322715.1 Desulfobulbaceae bacterium | reverse complement strand
CTTGTAGTAATCTGAAGATATGAAGAGAAATATATTTGTGGAAAAGTTGTTGATAATTTGCCCGTTTTTTATATAACCATATGATATTACAAGTAATATAATGCTTCTTGGTGAATACTACGCATTTATGCCCCTTTGAGGGCTATCAATCCTCCTAAATCCTCTTGCCTGCAGGGAGGCGTATTTTGTCCTCCCGTTCTGACGATTTTAGTTCAAATCAGGCCAAACCGCTTTTGACCATTGACTCCTTTTTGACTACCAATATCTGCATCATTTTGACGGGTTCTTTCCACCATCATGATCGGTTTATCGCTGTTGCCTGTCCCTGTCCTCTTGCCGGACTTTCTATGGGATCATGGTACATCAGCGTGTGTGTTTTTGGATTGATTGTGACCGTTGTATTTTCATAATCGAAGTCTACGCTTGTCTGGTTGTGGCCGTGACGGGAAAAAAATGGTCCGGCCATGCGTGTTTATCGAGAGTCAAAAAAGGAGAAGGGAGCGGTATGTTGTGGAATACGATCAGAGAGTCTTTGCATAAGGCACTTCCGGAAAATGAATTCGGCCTGTGGATAGAACCACTGACCTGTGAAAGAGTGAATGACCGGGAACTGCGGATTACCGCCCCGGATCGTTTTTTCCGCGCCTGGATTGAAGAACGCTATCTTGACCGTATCCGGACCGTTGCCGGTGAGGTTGCCGGTGGCCCACTTACCGTCTCTCTCGGCATTGCCGCCCAGGGCGGGGCAGCGCCTGTTGAGGATAGATTCGGTCAGCTGCGTCTGCCGGGAACAACGATCCCAAAGCGTCGTGTTCGTTCGCTCCATCCTGCCTACACCTTTGATCATTTTATGGTCGGCGAGAGCAATGTTCTTGCCCGGGCCGCCTGTGATGCCCTGGCAAAGAATGATTTTTCCTACGGCAACTGTCTGTTTATGAACAGCGGCACCGGGCTTGGCAAGAGTCATCTGACCCAGGCGGTTGTGCACCGCGTTTTTGATACCGCCCCTTCGACCCGACTGCACTATCTGACGGCCCAGCAGTTTTCAGCAGAAATGGTGAAAAATATCCGGGCAAAGTCGATGGAAAAGTTCAGCCGCAAATATGTCCGGGAGTGCGACTTGCTGCTTGTTGAGGATATCCATACCCTGGCCGGGAAAAATAAAACGCAGGAAGAGCTGAACACGGTCCTTGATTATCTGATCAAGTCAGGCCGTCGGGTCATCCTGACATCAGCTGTTGCGCCAGGTAAATTAAAGGACCTGGATGAAGATTTTCGCTCCCGCATGACATCGGGTCTTGTTGCCGGGATCAAACCGCCCGAATATGAAACCCGCAGCAGGATTATCCGTCACAAGGCAGGAACCCATGAGCTGGAACTTACCGATGAACTGGTGGATTATCTCGCCCGCAACCTGAAGGGCGATGTTCGACGCATGGAAAGCGCTCTGATCGGTATTAAGGCAAAATCCTGCCTGCGGCATATGGTTCCGGATATGTCCCTTGTCAGGGAAGTGTTGGACGGCCTTATCGATGCGCCCGTGCAGATAAACGGCAAGGTGATACGGGATCTGGTCGGCTGCCGGTATAATGTTTCCGTCGAGGATCTGAAATCACGGTCAAGAAAACGTTCCATTACCTTTCCCCGGCAGATAGCCATGTATCTGACCCGTAAATATACCGACCACTCGCTGGCCGATATCGGGGCGCTCTATAACCGCGACCACTCCACGGTCCTGCATGCCGTCAAGGTCATCACCCGTGACCGTTCCCAAAAGAACTCCATTCGTGAACAGATCGACATTCTCAGCCGTAAGCTGAAACAAGGTTGAGATTCTTTTCCGTTCCGGCAACAGGCTGTCCGGCGGGATTTGGTCCCTTAGCAGGTTACCTCGTCATTCTCAGACACGATGCAATTGTGTACGTGCTGTAGGGGCGAATTTATTCGCCTGTCAGGCCTGTGAATCATTGGGATAATCCTGAAAAATCCGGCGGCTGAAGCCGCTCCCGGAGTCTCGCAGGCTTGCTTACCTACGGGCTTGGGTTGCGGGTAAAACCCGCCTTAAAAATAGACGCCCTTAATCTCCTGCTCCTCATCTTCTTCCAGTTCCCGGGTCAGGATGCGTTTAGCGGCCTTCCAGGCCTCTTTGGTCATATCGTTAATGCCGATGCCCTGCCAGCCAAAGCCGCAGACGTGGAGATCGTCCATGTTGTTCTGCAGTTTTCGGCGCCAGGAGAGCAGGGCCGGGTAGCCCGCCTCCAGTTGGGGGATGCCGCTTTCGGGCCGCAGGACCCGGGCAAAGGAGGGCGATTCAGGGAGTTCCATCAGTTCCGCCAGGTCCTGATAGACCCTGGCGATCAGTTCTTCATCGGTGAGTTCCAGCCGTTCCGGATGCCTGCGTCCACCGACAAGCGCCTCGACCAGTTGATGGCCAAGCGGCGCCCTTCCGGGAAACATGTGTGAAGAAAAAAGCGCCCCCAGGGCAAAGCGTTGTTCCGATTCCGGAGCCAGAAAACCAAAACCAAACGGAATTTTTGCCGTATCGTCAAAGCCCAGGGCAACCGTTGCAATGCGGGCCTCGGGAACCGATGCCAGCGGTGGCTTTTCCGCCTCTTTGATATCGGTTAACAGCGGCAGTGCCTGGTTGACCGGCAGCGCCACAACCAGGTGTCGGCAGGTAAAACTGTTGCGGCCGGTCTGCACACGCCATCCGCTGTCTGTTTTTTCCACTGCCCGGGCCGTGGTTCCGTACATGATCTCCCGGTTGGCCTCAAGGGCCGAGGCCAGACCCTGGGCCAGCCGTCCCATACCGGCATGAAAACTGGTCATGGCCGGTAATCCTTTGTGTTTTTCGCCACCTTTTTTCCGGGCCTCCTTCCTCTTTTTCCACAGTCCCCTGATGACCGATCCGGTGTCGTGTTCCAGGGTCCGCACGCCGGGCATGACCCCGTCAATGGCCAGCCGGTCGATATCGCCTGCATAGGTGCCGGTAAAGACGGCATCACCAAAGGGGAGCAGGGCGCGGCCGAACCTGTAGGTGATCCAGTCGGCGACCGAGGGCTCGCCCTGCATGGGTTTTTTCCATAAATCAGCAAGGATGCGCAGTTTTGCCGACCAGGAAATAAGCGGTGCCTTGATGATGGCGACCGGTTGTTGCGGGATGGCGTTCAGTTGGTCGTTCAGGCAGATGTAACGGACAAATTTGGCCAGCGGAGCTTTTTCCATTTCCGTCGTCAGCCCGGCCAGGTGAACAATAACCCTGCTCTCCAGGCAGTTGTCGAGAAAGCCGTGCGCACCCATCTCGGCAAGATATCCCTCTTCGCTGTGACTGCGGATGGCCCCGCCGGGAAGGTTGCTTTTTTCCAGAACAAGGAGACTGATTTCCGGTCGTTTATCACGTAGAAATCGGGCGACACTCAGGCCCGACAGACCGGCTCCGATAATGAGTACGTCGTAACTTGGGGATGCCATTGATCCGTTTATTATTGTTGAAGGTTGACAATCAGGCGACCGGCCGGGCCCCAAGTAGCGGGTGGCCCGTCCTCATCTCTTGACAGCCGGTAAATCATGCTTATTTATATTGGCCGAACAATAAGGTCCTGCATACAAGCTGGTTTAAAGTACATAACATACCAGGGCCATGCGATATAGACAAGAATTGTGCGCCAACCATAAAAAAGAGGAAGAAAGCCATGAGCAGTGAACAGGTCGAAACCAGAGAGTTTCAGGCGGAGACAAGAAAAGTCCTTGATATTGTTATTAACTCACTCTACACGGAGCGTGATATATTTGTGCGGGAACTGGTTTCCAATGCCGCCGATGCCCTGGAGAAATACCGTCATGTCAGTTTGACGGAAAAACCGGAATTTGATGCCCATGTTCCCCTGGAAATCACCATTGACTGTGATGATAAAAAACATATCCTGACCGTTGCCGATACCGGCATCGGTATGACAAGAGAAGAGCTGGAGACCAATCTGGGGACTATTGCCCATTCCGGGTCCGGAAATTTTCTCGAAGAGCTGGCCGAGGCGGCGAAAAAGGATGTCAATCTGATCGGTCAGTTCGGGGTCGGGTTTTATTCCGTCTTCATGGTGGCCAAAAAGGTCCGTGTCCAGACCCGTTCCTGGGATGGGAGCGAGGGCCATGAATGGGAGTCCGACGGTGGCGGTTCTTATACCATCAAGCCCTGTGACGGATTGCATCGGGGCACGAAAATTAGCATTGAGCTGAAAGATGATGCCCATGAATACGCGACCAAGTTTACTATTGAGCGCATAATCAAGCAGTATTCGACCTTTGTTCCCTTTCCGGTCAAAGTCGAGGGCAAGACCGTCAACACGGTGCAGGCCATCTGGACCAGGTCTAAAAGCGAAATCACCGATGAAGAGTATACGGAATTTTATAAGTTTATCGCCAATGCCATAGACGAACCCCTTTTTCGGCTGCATTTTTCAGCCGATGCGCCGCTGGCCATCAATGCCCTTTTGTATGTGCCGCAGGAAAATTATGAAACCCTGGGCATGGGGCGGATGCAGCCGGGCGTCAATCTGTACTGCCAGCGGGTACTGATCGATCAGCACAGTGAAAACATCCTTCCGGAATGGCTGCGATTTGTAAAAGGGGTGGTGGATTCCGAAGACCTGCCGCTCAATATTTCCAGGCAGGCCCTGCAGGACAATGCCCTGGTCGCCAAGATCCGCCGGGTACTTACCAAGCGTTTTATTAAGTTTCTGGCCGAAAAGGCCACCGGTGATCCGGAAAAATATGAAAAATTCTGGAAGACCTTCGGCATTTTTATCAAGGAAGGCGTGACAACGGATTTTGAGTTTCAAAAAGATCTGGGTAAGCTGCTCCGGTTTGAATCTTCCGCCACCAAACCCGGTGAGTTGACTTCGTTGGACGCATATATCGAGCGGATGCAGGAAGGCCAGGATTCCATTTACTTTATCAATGGCCCCAGCCGGTCGGCCCTTGAAAACGGTCCCTATGTGGAAATGTTTAAAAAGCGGGGGATCGAGATCATTTATACCCTTGAGCCCATCGATGATTTTGTTCTCAATCATCTTGGCGAATACGAGGAGAAAAAACTGGTTTCGGCGGATCGGGGCGACCTGCACCTGCCGGAGACAGAGAGCAAAGAAAGTGAGGAACCGGTTGCAGAGCAGGGGGAAAAGCTTGACGACGAGACGGTGAGCGGTCTGTGTGAATTTTTCAAGAAAACCCTTGGCGACCGGATCCAGGAGGTCAAGGCCTCGGACCGGCTGGTCGACAGCCCGGCCATGATCGTCAATGTCGATGGCTACATGACATCTTCCATGGAGCGGATCATGCAGGCCCAGGGCGGCGAAATGGCCATGGCGGGGAAGAAAGAGCTGGAAATTAATCCGGCCAGCCCCCTGATGAAAAAACTTGCGGCCGTTAAAGACGATAAACCGGAGTTTGCCGCCGATATTGCCCGGCAGATTTATGACAATGCCATGATTCAGGCCGGTCTGCTGGTGGATTCCCAGGAAATGGTCAGCCGGAATTATCGGATTCTAGAGCAGATTGCGGAAGGCGATTAACCATGCCTGTCGTTTTAGACCGACTCTTATCTTGAAAAAAGGTTGTGTTCACGATATATGAACACAACCTTTTTTTTATTCGGGCCGTGTTGATTCTCGTTTTTTTGTTGTTCAAAAAGGAAAAAGACGTGGGTCGCTCTGCGGTCCATTCTCGTTTTGATGGAGCATAACTATGCGTTCATTGCTGTTGGTTCTTTCCATGTTGGTACTGTTGGGCGGTTGTTCCTCCAAAGAACCTGTCAAGCATCTGGCTGCCGAAGCCGCAATGATTCAACCAGGGGTAACCACGAAGACGGCCCTGATTGCCACCCTGGGGCAGCCCAGCGGTCGACGGACCGTTTCACCAGGTGTGGAAGAATATGTGTATTATGCCGATCAGAAGGGAATGTTTTCCGGCATGCCCGTGGTGGGTTCCTGGATCGGCAACAAGGGATATGAAATGATCATCGTCACCCTGCATGGGAATCTGGTGACGGATTGCCAGTTCCGCACATTCAGCGAGTCGGACCAGGATTGGGTGCATGATTTTTCCTGGGAAGACGTCAGGTGAGGACGAATCAGTTTGACATCAACCGGGAGCGGATGGTCGAAGAGCAGCTGATTCCCCGGGGAATTGTCGACGCCGGGACTCTGGCCGCCATGCGCACCGTACCTCGGCATACCTTTGTCGACGACGCCATGGGCTATAAGGCCTATGGCGACCATCCCCTGCCCATCGGCAGCGGCCAGACCATTTCCCAGCCCTATATTGTGGCTCTTATGACCCAGGCACTGGGACTCACCGGCAGCGAAAAGGTGCTGGAAATAGGCACCGGTTCCGGCTATCAGGCAGCTGTCCTGTCCCGGGTATGCGACAGGGTCTATACCATTGAACGGATTGATTCCCTGCTGGTCCGCGCCCGCAGGATTTTTGACCGTCTCCATTATCTCAATATTATTTCCCGGATTGACGACGGCACCATCGGCTGGCCGGATGAGGCGCCCTTTGACGGCATCCTGGTGACCGCCGGCGGGCCGGAAATTCCGCAGCCCCTTCTTGAGCAACTGGCGGATCCCGGTCGCATGGTCATTCCGGTCGGTGGGCGTGATGTGCAGGAACTGCAGTTGGTCACAAAGCAGAACGGTGAAGTCACCGTTTCCCCCATCGAGCAGGTGCGCTTTGTCGATCTGATCGGCAGCCACGGCTGGGCGGACTGAAGCTCTCTTCCTGTTTTTTGCATCTCTTTCCCGTCCTCTCTCTTCCCTGGTTAACTCGTAAAAAGTCCAAATTTTTTCAAAGATGGCTAAGTAAAAACACAGATATACAGGTAAGCGGAGCGTAGACTCCGAGGAGTAGTGTTCCGGGGCGGGTCTCAACTATACAGGTAGTATGTTGTGAGTCGCCCCGGGACAGGACGCCGTAGATCGAAGTTTTTACGACACCATCTTCCTTGAAAAATAGAAATTTACAGAATTATCCCTGTTTTCGTTGTCCGGAATGTGGCAAAATAGATGCAGTCGGTATGGTATGCCCGGCGATAAAGCCTCTGCGCCACCACAAATTATCGGGAGAATTATGAGTTTGCTCAACAGTGAACAACTGCTGGATATTCTGATCGGGCAGGGATTGCTCAGTAAAGAGCAGCGTCAGTTTATTATCCTGCACAAGGGAAAACAGCGACAAAAAATATTGAAGCGTTACGGCGGCCGCCGTCAGAGTGATCAGCATAAACTTGAACGAGGTTTTCCCGACCTGGTTGATATCGTTGTCGCCATGAAGATGACCCCACCGGGAAAAAAGGATATCGTTCTCAGTGAAGAGATGATTATGCGGGCGGTGGGTCGGTCCCTGCAGATTCCATTTAAAAAGCTTGATCCGCTGGAACTGGACATGAACGTCGTCACCAGGACGATCCCCAAATCCTTTGCAATCAATCATCTCATTCTGCCCATCGAAGTCAGGGATGGTGTGCTTGAAGTCGTCACCTATCATCCGGACAACAAGACCGTTCTTGAAGACATTGAACGGGCCAACCAGCTCAAGGTGCGCCCTTATCTCTCCACCCGAACGGACATAAAAAAGATACTGGCGGAGTTCTTCGGCTTTCAGCGCTCCATCAGTGCGGCCGAAACCCAGTTCGGCGGCAGCGGAGAGGGCTCCACCGTGGACATTGGTAACCTGGAGCAGTATGTCCGGTTGTCGACCACCAAAGAATTAACCTCCACCGACCAGCATATCAAGGCGGCGGTCAATCATCTCTTTTCCTATGCCCTTGAGCAGCGGGCCAGTGATATTCATGTGGAGCCCAAGCGCAATGTCTGTCTGATCCGGTTCCGCATCGACGGCGTGCTGCATACGATTTATAAACTGCCCAAGGCCGTGCATTCGGCCATCACCTCACGTATAAAGTCTCTGGCCCGCATGGACATTGCCGAAAAACGCAGGCCCCAGGACGGCCGGATCAAAATAGGGCGGGCCGGCGGCAGGGAGGCTGAACTGCGTGTTTCAACGGTGCCGGTTTCCTTTGGGGAAAAGACGGTGATGCGAATTCTGGACCCGGATGTCATCTTTCAGGACCTGGACGGACTCGGGTTCTCCCAGAGGGACCGGGCCGTATATGACGGCTTTATGACGGCGCCGCACGGTATTGTGCTGGTGACCGGCCCGACCGGTAGCGGTAAGTCTACCACCCTCTATTCCACCTTAAAGCAGATTGCCAGTCCCGAGACCAATATCATCACGGTGGAGGATCCGGTGGAAATGGTGCATGAAGACTTTAATCAGATTTCGGTCCAGGAACAGATAGGTGTCACCTTTTCTACTATCCTGCGTAATATCCTGCGTCAGGACCCTGACATTATCATGATCGGTGAAATCCGCGACCTGGAAACCGCGACCCATGCCGTCCAGGCGGCACTGACCGGCCACCTGGTTTTTTCCACCCTCCATACCAATGATGCGGTCGCCACCATTGTCCGTCTTGAGGACCTCGGTCTTGAGCCCTTTCTCATTGGTTCCACCATGCTGGGCGCGCTGGCTCAGCGACTGGTACGCCGTATCTGCCCCCATTGCAGGGAGCAATACGAGATCGAGGCGCGGGAAGTGCAGAAACTCGGCTTCCCGGTTGCCGGTGACGACAGCCTGCAACTGTATCGGGGCAAGGGCTGTAAACTCTGCCGGGGGACCGGCTATTCCGGTCGGTTGGGCATCTTTGAGATCTTTCCCATGTCCGAGAAGTTGAAAAAACTGGTTGCCGAGCGCGCCACCGATGCCGAGCTGCGGCGGGTGGCCATCCGTGAGGGTATGACCACTCTGCGGGAAGACGCCTGGCACAAGGTCCTTGCCGGCAAAACAACTGTGGAAGAGGCCCTACGCGTTACGACCGGTGATTTCAATTAATTTTCCGGCGCCAAACAGGAAGGAAAACGGTAAAAAAGAATGGGAAAAAAGATAGTCTGTAAAAATAAAAAGGCCTTTCACGAATATCATATCGACCAGAAGATCGAGGCTGGACTGGTGTTGACCGGCGCCGAGGTGAAATCTCTGCGTGCCGGTCGGGCAAATATAAAAGACGGCTATGCCCAGGTCAAAAACGGCGAGCTTTTTTTATATAATGTTCATATCTCGCCCTACAGCTTTGCCGCCCGCACGGACAATGATCCCCTGCGGGTGCGCAAACTGCTGCTGCATAAGCGGGAAATACGAAAACTAATCGGTAAATTAAAGGAAAAGGGGGTTGCGCTTATCCCCTTGAGGATTTACTTTATCGGAAACGGTAAGGCTAAAGTGGAATTGGGCCTTGCCCGCGGCAAGAAACTCTATGATAAACGGGCCGCCTTAAAGGAAAAGCAGTCCAGGCGTGAGCTGCAAAGAGTTATGAAAAATGATTTCAAATAGTTGAAAAAATAAAACATGGGGGTGAAACGGATTCGACGGGGATATGAAAGCTCAACGTTGCATGCCGAGTGTTCCGTCAACTCGTAAAACAGATGGAATCTTAAATATAATCGCAGACGATTATAATTACGCAATGGCAGCATAGTCTGCTTTGCCGTCTTCCCGGCCCGCGCCCGTAAGGCCGGATGAAGGCGTCGACTCTTCGGGCTGGCCGGTTGGATGTGCCTGTTATCCGACCGGCGAGACTTCAAGCAGGCTGGCAAACAGCAATCCCCTGTTCCAGGTGAGAGCTGTTTGCGAGATCCAAACCTGGAACTAAGCATGTAGAGACGTGAGGGGAGTATTTCCGGACGCGGGTTCAACTCCCGCCACCTCCACCATGCTTCGCCCTTTGGGCTACGCATGGCAAGGCCACATTTTAACAGGTGTTCTTTTAGTTTTTCTTAAACTATATTGTACAAAGCATGCCCTGCTTAGCTTGAAAAGCTAAGCAGGGCTTTTTTTATGGGCAGCGGAGTAGAGCTAGATGTGCGGCCACGGCTTCCGTTCCATGGCCTCGACCCTGCTGCATGAACTCGACTGGCCGCATGCCGCCATCGAGCTTCAACTGGATCATGTCCATGGCGACAAGGTATCCGCCGCGTATAATCATGCAGAACACCTGGAAGTGCGGACAAAAATGATGCAGGCCGGGCGGATTACCTTGCTGGGTTGAGAGAGGGTACAGCCTTTATTGCAAGCTCGAGAGTACATAGTTATCAAGCTTAGAAATTATTTCGTAGGAATGTAGGATAGGGGATTATAGCTTTAATATCTCATCATCAACGACCCTCAATGCACCCATCATTTCCGACAAGGTTACGGTGAACGGTCGAGACGATAGGTG
>DRLX01000489.1 GCA_011322715.1 Desulfobulbaceae bacterium | reverse complement strand
TTGCCGATTACCTGACGAAGATCAGAAGGGACAGTAAGACGAAAATAATAACGGTTTTGACGAGATTTGACAAGATATGTCGGGACTTGCATGATGTGCCTCCAGGTTGGCACATCTGAAAAGAAAAAAGCCGGTGATTGTGCAAGAAATTGTGCAACAATCGAACCGGCTTTTTAAACTCGTTGTCAAATCAACGAGTTATTTTTAAATGGTGCCGAAGGCGAGATTCGAACTCGCACGACCGTGGGCCACTACCCCCTCAAGATAGCGTGTCTACCAGTTCCACCACTTCGGCACATGTACAGTTGAGTTACTTTTCAGTTTCCTGTTTTTCCTGACTGACGGCGTCTTTTTTTGGCGCCGTGGCAGATGGAAAGGATTGTTTATTATCGCTTTGGGCTGTCGGCAAAGGAACGGTTATCGGAGCTGTTTTTGCCGCCGGGACATTCTGTTCCACCGGCACCGGAGTCTCTTTCAAATCGCTCATCACGGTTCCGGTACTGTTATGGGCTGAAATATAGGCAAGAGTAATTGAGGTGCCCATAAAAACAATCGCGGAAAAGGTCGTAATTTTGTTCAGCAGCGGCACAGGCCCTTCGGAACCGAAAAGCGATTGGCTTGAACCACCAAAAGTCGCACCTATATCCGCGCCCTTGCCGTGTTGCAACAAAACGATGCCGATAAGGAAAAGACAGACCAGTACGTGAACTATAATCAGTAGGGTTGTCATGAAAAATGTATTATCCTGTCAAATGAATCGGCCTGCAGGGCCGCTCCCCCCACAAGTGCTCCGTCAACATCAGGCATCCTCATAAGGTCATCCACATTATCCGGTTTAACCGAGCCACCATACAGTATTCTCATCTGCTCGGCAAGTTTTTTCTGATAGAGTTCTTCAATCAGCCCGCGAATAAACTGATGCGCCTCCTGGGCCTGTTCTTTTGAGGCTGTTTTTCCTGTTCCGATAGCCCATACCGGTTCATAAGCAAGAACCACATCCGCAGCCTGTTCCACGGAGACCCCTTCCAAACCCTCACGGACCTGTTCCTTTAAAACTTCCCAGGTCAGGCCATCTTCCCGTTCATCAAGTGTTTCCCCGATACAGAGAATGGGAATGATCCCATGGGTCAGGGCGCCGATCAGCCGCTGGTTGATCATATTATTGTCTTCACCAAAGATATGCCGCCGTTCCGAATGCCCGATAATGGCCATCTTCGCCCCTGCATCCTGCAACATAAGGGGTGAAATCTCCCCGGTATAAGCCCCCTGGTCTTTCCAGGCCACATTCTGACCGGCAACCACAACCGGTGACGTATGCACGGCCTCGGCAACGGCGGCAAGAGCAGTGGCAGCCGGAGCAATCATTACTTCCCGGTCTTCAAGGCCTTGACTGCTTGCGGCCACTTCTTTTGCCAGGGTAACGGCCTCTTGAATCGTTAGATGCATCTTCCAGTTACCGGCAATTAACGGCTTTCTTTGCATAACAGACTCCACTTCTCTATTTTTCAACCTTCAAGGGCAACGACACCGGGTAATTCCTTTCCCTCCATCAGCATGAGAAAGGCCCCGCCGCCGGTCGACATATAAGAAATATTGGGCGCTTCCCCGAATTTTTTTACGGCGGCATTGGAATCCCCGCCCCCGGTAATGGAAAGGGCATGGGCGCTTGCCACCGCCCTGGCGACCCCTCTGGTGCCCTGGGCAAAGGGATCCATTTCAAAGGCACCCATGGGTCCATTCCAGATGATCGTACGGGCATCACGCAAGACCTCCTGAAAACAGATGACCGTGGCCGGACCGATATCAAGGGCCATCCAGCCGTCGGGAATATCCTGAATGGTGACCTGCTTACTGACCGCATCAGCGGCAAAGGAGTCTGCGGCAACAACATCAACCGGCAGATAGACCTTCACACCCTTTTGGGAAGCAGTGGTAAGAAATTTCGATGCCTCCTGCATCAGATCATTCTCCACTTTCGAGGCACCGACCCCATGGCCCTGACTTTTCAAAAAGGTATTGGCCATGGCACCGCCGATCAGCATGGCATCCACCTTGTCCAGCATATTGGTCAAGGCGCCAAGTTTGCTCGAAACCTTTGCACCGCCGACAATGGCGACCAGTGGCCGGACAGGTTCGTCAACCGAACGGTGAAAATACTCCAGTTCTTTCTCCAGAAGAAAACCCGCAGCCTTTTCGGCCACATACCTGGTCACCCCCACCACGGAGGCATGGGCCCGGTGGGAGACGGCAAAGGCATTGTTGATATAGACATCGGCAATCCGGGCCAGTTGTTTTGCAAAAGCCGGATCATTTTCCTGTTCCTCGGCATGAAAGCGGAGATTTTCCAGCAACAGCACATCCCCGTCCTGCATGGTCGCGACCATTGCCTCAACCTCTGCCCCAATACAGTCCGGAGCAAAGGATACCTTTTTCCCCAACAGCTCGCCAAGATGGCGGGCCACCGGCGCCAGGGAAAATCGCTCAACCCGTTTTCCTTTCGGCCTGCCCATGTGGGAACAGAGAATTACCCGCGCCTTCTTTGAGACGGCATATTCAATGGTGTCCAAAACACTTGTAATACGCAAATCATCGGTAATATTTCCGGATTCATCCATGGGAACGTTAAAATCCACCCGGATCAAGACTCTTTTACCGGTTATCTCAAGATCACGAATTGTCCGCATCATTCCTATCCTCAGCAATTATTTTTTGCATGATAACGGCATCATCTACGGGGTGCCGATAATAATTTTCCCGCATCCCGACCCGCCGAAATCCCGCCTGCCGATACAACAAAAAGGCACCTGTATTCTGCCGTCTCACCTCAAGATAACAGGTTCGGACCCTCTGTCGGGAAAGACTGCGCAACCCCTGTGCAAGGAGTTTTGACCCTATACCTTGGCGCTGACGGGATGGAAGTACGGCCAGTTGCAATATCTCAGCTTCTCCGGCCGTTGCTCTGCCTATTATATAGCCGCAGACTACTCCCCTCTCGGCAACCAGCCGAAGACCGGAACTGATGTTCATCTCTGTGGCAAACTGCCCACTATTCCAGGCGTTGAGCATTGATTGATCGGCAAGCCGGATAACAGCCGCCAAATCTTCAACAACCATTGGCCGGATAATCAGGCCGCGTTTTACAGCATTCCCTCCGCAACGGAAACCGTCAGGTCACCAAGCATGTTGGTATAACTACCGAGCTCATTATCGTACCAGCCATAAATAACCGCCTGGGTGACGGGAACCTCAAGCACCGGCGGCACCTGGCCCGGTTCAAAATTACAGCTCTTGACATGATCAAGATTGACGCTGATGGAGGCGGTACGGGTATGGGTTTCCGTTGACTCGATTACCGCTGCCGCCGCCGGAGTACCTACAATATCCGAGGAGACATTCTGTCCTGTTGAATATTCAAGATATTTAGTTGCGGCCGCGTAATCCCGGTAAATAGAATTTATCAAATCACGTTTGATCGGATCAGCCAGATCATCCTGAAGGTTGAGCACCAGTACAATCAACGAACCGGTGGAGGTTGGTACCCGCACGGACTCGGCAATAAAACCGATTGATTTCATCTCCGGAATCACCAGAGCCAGGGCCTTGGCCGCACCGGTCGTGGTTAAAATAATATTATTGAGAATAGAACGATTCTTACGCAAATCGGTCGCCCCGGAAGCCGGCACCCGATCCAGCACCTTCTGGCTGCCGGTGGCGGCATGAACAGTCACCATGGACGCGGACAACATCCGATCAGCACCGAAATGGTCCATCAACGGCTTAATCATATACGACAGACAGGTGGTGGTACAGGAAGCGGCCGATATAATTGAATGCCGGGCCGGGTCATAATCATCATCATTGATGCCCATGACCGTCGTTACCGCATCCTCAGGCATATCAATGCCCTTGGCCTTGATCTTGAATGGTGCCGACAACATAACCTTTTCCGCTCCGGCCTGCAGATGCCCCCTGATGGAGCCGCGTCCTTCGTCCGGATCCGCGGTCGGATCCTTGAAAACACCGGTGGTATCCACCACCAGACGAACACCATGCTCCTGCCATCCAATATCCTTGGGATTACGATCGGTCCGCAGAAAGGTGACCGGCACGCCGTTTATGGTCATGGTTCCGGCTTCTTCATTGAGATTCTCAATCACTCTACCGCCCTTATGGCCATGAAGATAAGTACTGAGCCTGCCGTATGAAGAGTCTTTTTCCACTGTGGCGGCAATATCCTCAAGACCGGTACCAACATTTCTGCCAAGATTTATGACTATTTCAGAAAAAAATTGCCGGGAAACATGGTGCCATAACGAAAGTTTACCAATCCTGCCGAGACCGTTGAGTCCAAGTTTCATTGTAATTGCTCTCCTTAATTGTTAAAAAGCATTGTTGAGGACTAATAGAAAGACCGAACAATTTTTTAAAGATGAC
>DRLX01000488.1 GCA_011322715.1 Desulfobulbaceae bacterium | reverse complement strand
TTCGCTGGCCTCCTTGTATATGCACCTGTCTCAACGTTCTCTGTGCACGAACAACTGTAGTATTTAGGTTTAAAATAGTAGACCTTGATCCCGGAGTTGTGTATGTCCCATGAACCAGATTCGTTGAAAAGCATTTTTTTTGCCCTTGGCGCCAATGCTGCCATTGCCCTGGCAAAGATTCTTGCCGCCCTGTTTACCGGTTCCGGCGCCATGATGGCGGAGGCCATTCATTCCCTGGCAGATACCGGCAATCAGCTCCTGCTTATTTTGGGAATTCGGATGGCAAAAAAACCGCCGTCGCCTGATTTTCCCCTTGGCCATGGCAAAGAGGTTTATTTCTGGTCCTTTATTGTCGCCCTTATGCTGTTCAGCATGGGTGGGTTGTTTTCCATCTATGAGGGTATCCATAAGCTTCATGATCCAGAGCCGCTGAATGCTCCCTTTGTTGCCCTGGCCGTGCTTCTGTTCTCTATGATAGCCGAAGGTGTTTCCCTGTGGGGGTGTCTGCGAGAGGTGAACAAGGAGCGCCGGGACATGGGCCTGCTGACATGGTTCAGGGAAACCAGAAAGTCGGAGCTTCTGGTGGTCTTTGGTGAGGATTCGGCGGCCCTGCTCGGTCTGAGTTTTGCCGGTATTGCCGTGGTTGCCACCATGGTGACCGGCAATCCAATCTACGATGCCATAGGCTCCATAGGAATTGGTGTTCTGCTGGTTGTTATTGCCGGGTTTGTCGGCGTTGAGGTAAAATCTCTGCTGGTGGGTCAAGGGGTTGAAGAAGCCGTGCGCAGGGAAATGATTGACTGTCTCAACCAGCGGCCTGAGATTAATGAGGTTTTCAACCTGTTAACGCTTCAACTTGGCCGGGATGTCATGGTCGCGGTCAAGGCCAGGATGCAGCCGGCACCGAGCTGTGATGAATTTGTGGACAATATCAATCGCTGCGAGAAGGCGCTGAGAAAGCAATTTCCCCAGATACTCTGGCTCTTTTTTGAGCCTGACAATAAAAAATGATGGCGTCGTAAAAACTTCGATCTACTCCCCGGAGTCTCGCAGGCTCGCTTACATGTATCTCTATGTTTTTACTTAGCTATCTTTAAAAAAAATAGCATGGTTATCCGCTTCTTATGTCGACAAAAAAAATAATTTATCGCAAAGACTATACACCGCCCCCCTATTATGTTGATACCGTTGACCTGCGGTTTGAACTGGACCCCGCCGCCACCCTGGTCACGGCAACCATGCGGATGCGGGCAAACACCAGGACAACCGGCCCCCTTGTATTACCCGGCGAAGATATGGAACTCCTGTCCGTTCGCCTTGATGCTACAGAACTTGGTGATGGGGAATATAGTTTTGGTAATGGTGTTCTGCAGATTGACCGGGTTCCGGAGACATTTGAACTGCAGATAGTCAACCGGATCAATCCGGAGGCGAACACGGCCCTGGAGGGACTCTATCGTTCATCGGGAAATTACTGCACCCAGTGTGAGGCCGAGAGTTTCCGAAAGATTACCTGTTACCCGGATAGGCCCGATGTGATGGCGGTGTTTACCACCACCATTGTTGCCGATAAGGATGAGTGCCCGGTCCTGCTGTCAAACGGCAACCTGGTGGAAGAGGGCGACCTGGCCGATGGCCGTCATTTTGCCCGCTGGCATGATCCTTTCAAGAAACCCTCCTATCTCTTTGCCCTGGTTGCCGGAGATCTTGTTGTCCTGCAGGACCGGTTCACCACCATGTCGGGCCGTGAGGTTGATCTCTTTATCTATGTGGAGAAGCGCAACAGGAAAAAATGCGGCCATGCCATGGAGTCACTGAAAAAGGCCATGCGCTGGGACGAGGAAAAATTTGGCCGGGAATATGATCTTGACCGGTACATGATTGTGGCGGTGGATGATTTCAACATGGGCGCCATGGAGAATAAGGGACTCAACGTCTTTAACTCCAAGTATGTGCTGGCCCGCCCCGAGACGGCCACGGATGTGGATTACGAGGGGATTGAAGGCGTCATTGCCCATGAATATTTCCATAACTGGACCGGGAACCGCATTACCTGCCGCGATTGGTTTCAGCTCAGTCTCAAGGAAGGGTTGACGGTTTTCCGAGACCAGGAGTTTACCGCTGATATGACCTCCCGGGCGGTCAAACGTATCCATGACGTCAATGTGATCCGCTCGTTCCAGTTTCGCGAAGATGCAGGGCCCATGGCCCATCCGGTCAGGCCTGATTCCTTTGTCGAGATAAATAATTTCTACACCCTGACCGTGTACAACAAGGGCGCCGAAGTGATCCGCATGATCCATACCCTGCTCGGGCCGCAGGGGTTCCGTAAAGGCATGGACCTCTATTTTTCCCGCCATGACGGCCAGGCCGTGACCTGTGATGATTTTGTCCAGGCCATGGAGGATGCCACCGGTTTTGACCTTGGCCGGTTCAGGCGCTGGTATTCCCAGGCCGGTACGCCGCTGCTGAGGGTAACAACACGATATGACGGATCTGAGCAGCGCTATACCATGCGCATTGTCCAGTCCTGTCAGCCGACCCCTGGACAGGAAAAGAAAAAACCTTTTTTCATGCCAGTAAAGATCGGCCTGCTGGATGAACAGGGAGAGACCTTTTGTGAAGAAACACTTATCCTGCAGGAGCATGAGCAGGAGTTTTCCTTTGACGGGATTACGCACCCTCCGGTCTGTTCCTTTCTGCGCAATTTTTCAGCGCCGGTCAAGGTGGAGATGGAACGGAGCGAGCAGGAACTTGCCTTTCTCATGGCCCATGATTCCGATCCCTTTAACCGTTGGGATGCCGGTCAGCAACTGGCAATGCAGGTATTGCTTGCCGGTATCACCGCCTTTCGGAAGCGGGAGTCTTTTTCGGTGCCGGAATTCTATCACCATGCCTTTGCCCGCCTTCTTGGGGACGAACAGTCAGACCCTGCCTTCATTGCCCTGGCCCTGACCCTGCCCAGTGAAAACTGGATTGGTCAGCAACTGCCTGTTATTGATCCGGAGGCTGTTTTTGTTGTCCGCCAGCAGATGCGCAGCCAACTCAGTCGGCAACATCGCGATCTTCTTTTGCAAAAATATTCCCAATTAGAGGCGGATGGACCGTATGTGTATTCAGCGGC
>DRLX01000487.1 GCA_011322715.1 Desulfobulbaceae bacterium | reverse complement strand
GTCCTTTTTTCTCCACTAAGACCCCTCCTCATTGTTTCTGAAAATTTGCAAATAATATTCCATATTATAAAAAACCAATAAATCAAGCAGATACAATATGAGAAAAACGTATTGTTACCCATCAGTAACAAACCACTGTTCTTGCCTGCTACCTACCGGTAACATTCAACGCAGAAATGAATCTTGACCTTAATCAAGGAAAGACATACCAATACGTGTAGAATTCTCTGACGTATCATTTTCGTGAAGCCATAATGTGAAGACCTCGTAAAATGTCCATTTTTTTTCAAAGACGGCTGAGTAAAAACATTGATATACTGGTAAGCGTAGACTCATAGGAGTGTTGTTCCCGGGCGGATCTCAACTATACAGGCAGTATGTTGTGCGTCGCCCCGGGACAGAACGCCATAGATCGAAGTTTTTACGACGCCATCATAATGTAGACAATTCCGGAGAGAAAAGGTGTCCACCCATCCACGCATGCGGCGTGAGTATGCAACCATTGAGATCATGATCCGCCGCTATTGTAGAGAAAATCACCGCCAACCTGAAGATGACGGCGACAGGGAACAACTCTGCAGGGATTGCAGCGAGTTACTTTCCTATGCACAAAAGCGCCTGCAAGCCTGCCCGTTCCAGGAGGGAAAAACAACCTGCGGCAAGTGCAAGGTTCATTGCTACAAACCACAAATGCGCGGAAAAATACGGGAAATAATGCGCCGAATCGGACCGAGGATGCTCCTGACCAACCCTCTTCTCGGAATCAGACACCTCATCGATGGTCTGCGAAAACAACCTCTAAAGAAGAACCGGTCTTCCGGTAGAAAATTCCGCCGCTAAACGGTTTTCCCCGTTCCGAGACGGCTTGACAGGCCTTGCCGAATACCGTAGAGTGACACCCGTTTGTATCGGTTCAATTAACGCATTTCTTTCAATCGTACACTCCGTTTGGAGACCGCGAACCTTCGGAACCTGCATATGTTTGGAATAGGTCTTCCTGAAATGATCGTCATCCTGGCGGTTGCCCTGATCGTTGTCGGTCCGGACAAACTCCCTGAACTGGCCCGATCTCTGGCCAAAGGTGTCCAGGAATTAAAAAAAACCATTGACCAGGTCAAAGAAACCATCAATGAGGAAGGCAATGTTCTCGGTGACGTCCACAATGAACTGAAAAAAACAGCCGACGACCTTCAGGGCCATCTGCTTACTGATGAAAGCGGGTCCATGGAAGATGGTAACGACTCGATTATGGAAAAGGATGACACCATTATCGACGTCCAGCCCCTTGAAGATCGACCCTGGGAAAAAGATCGTAAGTTAGTACCGGATGCAGCCACGGATGCGGCAGCGGATACAAACGACGAATCACCGGAACCTGGTGAACAACCTCCCGTATCCCCCACATGAGAGCAGCGCTCGAACATTTTGCTCCCCATTACCAGGAACTCCGAAAACGGCTGATCATCAGCTTTATCGTCATTGCGGTTACAACCGCTCTCTGCTATCTCTTTATCGATCAACTGGCCGGTTTCTGCATGCGACCCCTTTTTCTGGCCTATCCAAAACTCGATCACATGGTGTATACGAAGCTGACCGAGGCATTTGTCAGCTATATTAAGCTCTCCCTGCTGGCCGGAATCATTCTCAGCTTTCCGGTCCTTCTCTATCAGGTCTGGATGTTCATCGCCCCCGGTCTTCTGCCGCAGGAACAACGTATCGCCCGCCGCATCGTTCTCTGGGCCACGCTGCTCTTTGCATCAGGAGCATTGTTTGCCTTTTTTATCGTCCTTCCGAAAATGCTATCCTTTTTCATGAGTTATGCCGGAGACAACCTGCAACCAATGCCTAAACTCGGTCTTTACCTGACCTTTGTCGCCCGAACCGTTCTGGCGTTCGGCATCGCCTTTGAGATACCATTTCTCATGGTAATGGCCATGAAAACGGGCCTGGTCACTCGCAGCCATTTTACACAAAAACGCACCTATTTTTATATTGCCATCATCGTTCTCTCTTTTCTCCTCACCGCCGGTGATATTACGGCAACAGCCCTGCTCTCCTTTCCCCTGTTCGGTCTTTACGAGGCCGGTATAATCGCCGGCAGGGTCTTTATTGGTACAAAGTCATAGGGCACCAACAATCCGTCCACATACACCGGACAAATCATCACCCATACCACTCAAAAAGTGTGGATTGTTCGTAAGTCGTCACAGATGCCTCGTTTTTACACGAACGCGCCTGCACAAATGCACTCGAGACAAGTTGCAATTCTTTACAATATGAAACCACATAATTACATGTCCTGTGACCAGTTCAATTGTTCAGGCAACTTGCATGTTATTTATATTATGGCCGTGACAATATTCACTCCTGAAACTGCTCATAGGGTATTTTCCTTTTTTTTGTAATAACCAGTCAACCGTCATACCCTAAAACCACGGATCTTCAAATTCCTCGTTGCTTTTGTCAACAATCCTGTTAGTGAGGAACACCGCAGGTTCTTTGTGACCATCACGAAAAATAATCTGCATTTTCGTATGAATAGGCAGTTTGGGCGCGGATCCCTCACTGACGATAATCTGGGGCGTGTTGAGCCAGTACTTGACACTGGTCAGCATGCCTTCATTGGTGATCGCATCACCCTCGGTCGGAATTTTTTTGATCACTTCCTCCGGATCCTGAACACGCAGATCAAGGACATAAATATCGTCGGCATACCTGTTCAACACAGCAGTTGCATTCATAGTAGTGGCGGTCTGTAAATGAGACTGCTTGATCGGTTCATACCTGGTCAGCACATGGGATTCAGGCTTGTCGGCAACAGAAGCATTGTCGGCAAAGCGGGTGAGCATACACTTGACACCGGGTGTAGGGTGCTCTTTGATCTGCACCAGGGTATAGGTGGCGGGATTATTGCGATCAAAAACCATTTTAAAGGAAGCCCCGCCGGCAACCGGTTCCCATTTTCCGCCCTTAAACCCGTTCGTCGGCCAGTCCCCGCCGACACAGATCAGGGTACC
>DRLX01000486.1 GCA_011322715.1 Desulfobulbaceae bacterium | reverse complement strand
GCTCGCTTATTTTTATACAGCTTGGGTTGCTGAGAAGCGATTTTCCCATGTTCATTCTCCCATTCTATGCTGTCACAGGCCTGAAAATAATCCGGCCAGAAGTGCCACTTTCTCTGTGTTTCCGAACGGTTATTTCAATGTCCCGGTTAAACAGCGTAAGAAACCCCATCAAACGCTCAATGGAATATTCCCGGAAATGGCCACCAAGCATCCGTGACACCTCCGGTTGGGTAATACCCATGATTTCCCCGGCTTGTGCCTGGGTCAATTTCCGACCGTCGATGATATCTTCAATTTCACTGACAATCCGAGCCTTGAGTTGATGGGCATCTGCATCAGGATAGCCCATATCTGCAAAGATATTACGGCTACCCGCTTTCACTTGTTCCTTGCTCATTATTCACTCTCCTGTGTTGGGTTGTTTCTGTAATCTTCCTCAGCCAGCTGCAGCCGCTGCCGGATAAGGTCCAAGTCCGATTTAGGGGTAGCAATTCCCTTCCTGGACTTCTTCTTAAACGCATGAAGGACATAGACGACCCCTGCGAGTTTTATAGTGTAAACGGCACGAAAGGTATCTCCATCATGATTGCTGATTATCTCAACTGCCGCACTCTGTGCACCTTTCAGTTTTTTTGAATTACGGGGCTGTTTGCCCTCTTGCACGCGATGCAGGGCATAGCCCATGCTATCGTGTACCTGCTCCGGGAATTCCATAAAATCATCGTAGCTGGAGCCAATCCAGCGGAGTTCCTTAAGCGGGCGTGCAATGTCGTTCATCCTCTATATTATGAGCACATACTCATATTTTTGCAAGAGGATTGCTGACATTTTAGGCAATCGTCTTCATTTCCATTACAGAGCTGGTTGCCTTCAACCCTGCCTCACTGGCGAACAAGGAAAATAAAAAGCCCCGCCGGAGCGGGGCAGCGGGCAGACAAATGTCCAGGAGACGGTGACAGTCTCAACAGACCGGATTAAACCATTAATACAGGCTCTTGAGCTTTCACATCTCTTAGATGTAATAGAGACGTGTAGGACATTTTAGGGGTTTAAATCATGCTCAACGAGCGGCCAGCAGAAACCGACAATAGCAAACCATATGATGGTAATCTTTTTATGCTGGTGGACTTTTTAAAATTTTCATGGGACTTGTTCATCAAAGGTCATGCATTTTATCTTTTTGCGATCTCGGTAATGGGAGGGTTTGCTTTTTCCACAAAAGTAAACTGGTTTCAGAAAATTTTCGTGGGGCTCGCAATTGTGGGAGCCTCTACAATTGCTTATTATGCGACATGTGTTTCACTCCAGTTTTTAAAAAAAATGGCTTCAAAAATTGAAGCCGTCAGTAAACAAAAAGAGTATGTACCTCTTCCATTCGCAGAGCATATAAGAATCGTACAAATATTCCGCGGAATCACCATTGTCCTGTTTTTCACTGGAGTCCTATATATTACCCATGTGCTCATCATGGACGGATGGTGGCCCCAAACGTAGCTTATCTTTTTATGCTCAAACCTAACACTCGTTCATTTTCCCTTCAATAATTCACGGCAAAGCTGGCGGATTTTCGGTGCTTTCTGGCGGTGCGGTTGTAGCCTTCCGTGGTGGTGATGGAGGCATGACCAACAGTTCTCTGGATATCCTCGCCCTGCCAGCCAGCTTCATAGGCCTGAGTGATAAAAGTGGCCCTGGCCGAATGGGGCGTGATTTCAGGGGGCAAGCCTGCCTTGCGGACATACTCCTTGAACAGACTGTAAAACCGGTTTCGGCTGAGGGGCTGGCCGGTGTTCTGGCCATGCTTGACGGCCAGAAACAGCGGGGCGTTGCGATCCTCGCCATGCCCGGAGGCTTCCAGATAGCGGCGAATGGCGATCTGGCATTCATTATGAATGGCTACGGTGTTGGTTTTTTCACCCTTGACGGTGAGTTCCAGCACCCAGTAGTCGGCATCCGGCCTGAAATCCTTCACCTTCAGGCTGGCCGGTTCTGAACACCGCCCGCCGGTAAAAAAGTACACATGCAGGATAGCCCGGTCTCTCAGGCCCTTCAAAGTGTCAATATCGGGCGTATCGAGCATCTGGCGCACCTGAGAGGCCGTCAGGGCAGGGGTTTTGCCACTGCCAAGGCCGTTATTGCCCGTTTTGGGACGCAAGACACCGGAAACCGGATTGCTGGCGCACAGCTGTTTGTCGGCCAGAAACCTGTAAAGTGATGACAAGGCCGACAGGCGGTTGGCAATGGTGGCATTGCTCAAGCCTTTAGCCTTCATGGCATCGCGCCAGGCAATCACATGGGCTTGCCCAGCCTGGTACAGTTCTTCAGGGCTGGTCATCCCGCTGGCGGCAATAAACTCGCCAACGGCTCGCCGGTAGGCCTGCCGGGTATTGGTGGAATGGAAATTTGCCAGCCACACATTTTCTGCCGGGATTTGCGCCAGGACGTTATAGGCACGCTCAAGGGGCTGGACTGTTTGGGCGGTGATCTGGTGGTCTGGCATGGGGTGAGAATAGCACATTTTTACATAACATAAAATAGATTATGGTATGTAATATTCCTCATGAGAGACGTGACTTGTGCACCTGTTGTTCACAGCGGCCTCACAGCGATTTCATGAGATACCTTGGGATCAGGGCTTGTCTCTCCATCCAAGGGCCCCATATCAATTTTATGTATTGCACCAGATACAGCGTGCGAAAAACAAATTTTTACAATATATTGTAGGAGTTAAGAGTGATTCGCGTGCCAGTTTTCATTCCTTAAACCAAAGGTGGTTCCTTGGTCGCTTATGTCAGCACACCACACCATTGTGCCTCGTCCTGCTGCGCTTCATCAGGTCTTGTAGAATTCTCCATTTTCTGCCAAAATGCCCCGCTCACAGGGAGGTGTTCCCGCCCATATCGGAAAAAAGACGTCGCAAAGCACAGTCACAGTATGGTCACCGGGGGCAAACAGTTCATGGGTGCAAGTGCATCATCGTTCAGAAGGTCGCTCAAGCGAAGCCTTTGGCCTGCGTTTCAACCTATTTTTCCGTCAGGTAAAATATTTATTTTACCTGACGTTATTTTTGTGTCAGAATGCGCTGAAAGCAATGAGAGCTGCCAGCTTTTTGGCAGCTCTCCGGAAACACCCTTACACCAGGATTCTGGTGTTAAATTTTTTGCAATTCTTGATGTTCATGCGCTTGC
>DRLX01000485.1 GCA_011322715.1 Desulfobulbaceae bacterium | reverse complement strand
TATCAGCAGCGCCACGGGAAAAAAAGAGAAAAAACTACTGGACGATATGGCGGCGGTCAACCAGTGTTCCCAGGTCATTGATTTTGACACCGTTGCAGAACATCCTGAACACCTTCTCGGCAAACTGTACCTGGACGCCAATAAGAATTTCGGCACTATCCTCTTTGATTTCGACAGATACACAATAAAAAAGGAGTACCGTCCCGTTCTCACCAAGACAGGTCATTTTCTTCTTAAGAACCCACAGGCCTATGCCGTTATTTCCGGGTTCACCGACAATATCGGTAGCGAGGCCTATAATATCCGACTTTCTGAAAAACGGGCCAAAAGTGTCCGCCGATTCCTGAGCAACAGATTTCACATCCCGACCAGGCGTCTCCTGCCCTACTGGTACGGTTATACCCATCCGGTGGCCGACAATGCCACGCCCGAAGGCCGACGACTCAACCGCCGGGTGACCATCACCCTGCGCGACAAGTAAACTCCTTTGCCGTTAAAAAATTACTATCAATAGAACAACCAGAGAGAAACCATTATGAAACTTGCCTTTCACGGTGCAGACCAGGGAGTCACCGGTTCATGTCACTTTGTCCAGTGCCGGGACACAAAATTGCTGATAGATTGCGGTATGTACCAGGGCCGCAGAGAACTTGAAGAGGAGAACTCTAAGGATTTCGGTTTTGACCCTGCCGACATTGATTTTCTT
Organism: Desulfobulbaceae bacterium; assembly: GCA_011322715.1. Taxonomy (GTDB): domain Bacteria; phylum Desulfobacterota; class Desulfobulbia; order Desulfobulbales; family Desulfobulbaceae; genus DRLX01. The sequence goes on along the minus strand of DRLX01000485.1, from coordinate 6,989 downwards.
TTGCTCACCCATGCCCATCTTGACCATTGCGGTCGTATTCCTCTCCTGATTAAGAGAGGATTTCGGGGAAAAATACTCTGTACACCGGCCACCAGAGAGCTGGCCAAGCTGGTCATGCTTGATTCCGCCCGCATCCAGGAGGAAGAAGCGGAATACCGAAGCAGAAAGGCCCAAAGAAAAGATGAGAACAGCGACCCCATTCAACCCCTGTATGACACCCTTGACGCCTTAAACTGCCTGGATTATTTTGAAGACGCAGAGGCCTTTACCCAACCGGGCGATATTGCGCCCGGTATTCGGGCAACCTTTTATGATGCCGGCCATATCCTTGGTTCGGCCTCCATCTTCCTCGAACTTGAAGAAAACCACAGCCACCGACGGGTGCTGTTTTCCGGAGACCTCGGGTATGGCGGTCGTGCCATTCTCCGTGATCCCGATATACCGCCGAAAGCGGATATCGTGGTCATGGAAACCACTTACGGCGACCGTTTGCACAAACAGCTGCAACCCTCCATCGAACAACTCTACACCGCCATTATCGAAACCGGGAAACGGGGCGGCAACGTGATGATTCCCAGTTTTGCCCTGGAGAGGACCCAGGAAATTCTCTACTATCTGCGTGAGGGTATTGAGCAGGGAATGGTTCCCGCTCACACCCAGGTTTTTCTCGACTCACCCATGGCGATTTCGGCAACAAAAATCTTCCAGCATCATCCCGAATGCTTTGACACCGAAACCTGGGCGGTTTTTCAGGACGGCCGGGACCCCTTTGCCCTGCCGGGACTTCACTTCACCAGGGACACCGCCTCCTCCATCGGGCTGAAACAGGTGAAGGGTGCAGTTATCATAGCCGGCTCCGGCATGGCCACCGGCGGTCGGATCAGGCATCACTTCAAACATAACCTCTGGCGCAGAGAGGCGTCCGTCATCTTTGTCGGCTATGCGGCCCAGGGAACGCTGGCCAGACAGATCATCGACGGTGCCAAAAAGGTCCGCATCTTCAGGGAAGAAATTGAGGTTCGGGCCAAGGTGTATACCATCGGCGGTTTTTCCGCCCATGGCGATCAGAAAGTCCTGCTGGACTGGCACTCCCACACCAGGCCGGAAACCACCTTTCTGGTCCACGGTGAGGAAAAGTCCATGACCACCTTCGGCGGCCTGCTCAAAGATACCCGTGTGGAAATGCCCACACTGCACCAGGAATTTGATATAGGATAGCAAGTCTCTCCACAATCCGAAAATCACCATAGAGTTTCGATGCCCTGCCTGATGGAAAGGTAGGCGGAATACCCGCCTACCCTCAACTCTTATGAGAGACAATCATGAAAGGGCATCGAACTTCTTTTATTCCGCCTTTATCCGTCGACCGGCCTATACCCCATATTCTTCCCAAACCGTTTCCCGTCCTGTTATGACGCTGACCGATCGTCCCTTCCTCGACAGACAGTACCCTCCCATCAACACAAAAAATTGGACAACCACCGAGAGATACTCTATACTTTGATTTTTGTAACTATTCAGGTGGATACAGGAAACTTCCCCGGGCACAACCTGTAACTGTTCAAGAGTGCTCCATATCTGTTCAGACAGGCCTGTGAACTATAGGGTACTTTGAAAAATTAGATAGTTTGTTCAAGTTCAAGGAGCAGTGAAAAATAAAAGAGCAGCATATTAAGCATATGTGAGCATTTTATTTTTTATTGTGACACAGAAATTGGGTAAAAGGGCAAGCAAAATGTTACAGTTATTTTTGCACAGTCCCTTATGGCGGCTGAAGCCGCCCCCTGCATTTTTATTCGTGGTAATCACTCTATTTTTATTATGCACAAGACCACAAGCAAAGTCATAGTTTTTCTTTTTCTGGTTATTGCCGCATCTTCAGGCTGGTGTACTGATGCCCAGACGGCTTATCCGCAAAAATGGACGGTGGTTGAAGCGGTCCGGCAGGCGCTGAAGGGAAATCCGGATGCCGACATTGCCCGCCGGCGGATTGAGGCGGCCAGGGCCGGAGTCGCCCAGGCCAGGGCTGCTTTTTATCCACGTCTTGATATCGACGCCGAATACGGCGGTACCGACAATCCAATGTTTTCATTTGGAAATATACTCAACCATGGAACGTTTTCCAATACTATTGATTTCAATGATCCCGGCGTAACCGACAATCTTCGCCTTGCCGCAACCCTGCGCTATCGCCTGTATAACGGCGGCCGTGACCAGGCGGGACTTGCGGCGGCCAAGGCGCAACACCAGGCCGAGCAGCAACAGCAGGCGGCAGTATTGTCCACCCTTGCGGACCAGGTTGTGCGCAGTTTTTATACCATTGTCCAGGCGGAAGAAATCGTCGCAGCCCGCAAATCAGCCGTCACTGCTATTACGGCATCTCTTGCAGTGGCAAAGGCCCGGTATACAGCCGGTGATCTGCTCAAAGCAAATCTGCTTGATATTGAAGTACAACAATCGGCCGCACACGAACGACTTATCCAGGCGCGCCATGGATATGACTTGGCAAAACGCGCCTTTCTTAACCTGCTGGGGCTTCGGCTTGATGATGTCCGGCTTGATGTTGATCAACAGTTTCCTCAGCAGATTCCCGAAAATCCGGACACCAGTGAACGTCCGGAAATAAAAAGTCTGGACGCCATGATCCAGGCGGCAGAAAAACAGCTGACCAGAGCTAAAGCCGGCTACCTGCCCACAGCCGATCTGTTCGCCGGCTATCAGGTGGATCAGGGTTTCGTCAATGAATCGTCCGGCGGCAACTCCTGGATGGCGGGGGTGCGCATGAATTACAACCTGTATGAGGGCAACAGGACCCAGGCCGCCATTGCGGTCGCAACGGCTGATCTGGCCAAAGCCAAGGAACTGAAACGAAAAATGTCTCTGGCCATTACCCTTGAAATAGAACAGGCGCAGTTAGCGCTTAAACAGGCTGAAGAACGAATTGTGGTCACCGATAAACAAGTACGGCTTGCCCGGGAAAGTGCCCGTCTCTTTCGGGAACGGTTCCGAGAGGGCGTCATTCTCTCATCCAGCCTGATCGATGTGGAAAACCGGCTGACCGATGCCTTGGTGCATGCTTCCATTGCCAAGGCCGCCAAAAAAATAGCCATTGCCGATCTGCGCCGGGCAGCCGGACTTGCCCAGTTCCCCTTTGTCGACACAGGTATGACACAATCTCAATTATCCTCTTCCTTTTCTAATAAATAGACTAATGCCTTCTTTACTTGCCATCCTTTTCTTCTGTCTTGTCGGCCTGCCGGTTTCCGGGCATGCTGAAAATCCACAAACTCCAGCAGTGGCCGCCCAACCGGTCCGGGTGCAAACCATTACCGTCCGGAAAACGAAACTTTCCTCGCGCGTTGAGGTTGTCGGAACAGTGCAGGCCGTGGACCAGGCGGTTATCGCCGCAAAGATATCAGGCCCAATCGTGGAACTGCCTGTTATCCTCGGCTCCAGGGTCGACAAAGGAGACCTGCTGGTCAAAATCAATGCCCGGGAAATAACAGCCCGGGTTCTGCAGGCGCAGGCACAGCTTGCCCAGGCAAAGCGCAATCTGCAGCGAGAGGAAAAACTACTCAAACAGCATGCCTCCACGCCGGAAACCGTCAAATCCATGCGTGACATGCTGGCAATCGCGCAGGCCGGTTACCATGAAGCGGCCGGCATGCTCAGTTACACAACGATAAAGGCCCCATTTGCCGGAGTTATCACCAAAAAAATTGCCAACATCGGCGACCTGGCAACACCCGGCATGCCGCTGCTGCATCTCGAAGATAATCACCATCTGCAGGTGGTGACGGCCATCCCGGAAAGCAGCGCCCCGGCCATTAAACTCCATGACCGATTGCAGATCTCAATTCCAACGGCTGCAAAAAATCTTACCGGTGATGTGGCTGAAATATCACCGATCATTGACCCGCGTTCCCGCACCATGCCGATAAAAATCAATCTCGACGATTCCAGAGACCTGCGCACGGGCATGTTTGCACGGATTACCTTGCCGGGCCGGTCATACACGACCCTGATGGTCCCGAAAGCCGCCATTGTGCCCTTTGGACAACTCAAAAAAATATTTGTGGTAGATCAAAACAAGGTCCACCTGCGGCTGGTGCGAACCGGACTGCGTAAGGACGGCCGGGTTGAGATTCTCTCCGGTCTGGAGGCGGGAGACCGGATTGTCATACAAGGCAACCGACTCCTGAAGGGTGGTCAGGAAGTACATATTGCCGACTGACCCGGCATCCTTTGCTACCTGCCTGAAAAACAGGAACCGCACCATATTTCACAAGAACAAGCAAACCCGGAAAAATAACCTTTCCGAACATTTATGGATAAGACACCAGAAATACATCGTGGATTTGCCGGTAAGCTGGCATCCATGTTTATAGATTCCAAGCTCACCCTGATCATCATTGTTGCCTCTCTTCTCCTTGGAGTATTTGCCGTCTATCTGCTGCCCCGGGAAGAGGAACCGCAGATCAAGGTCCCCATGATCGACGTCATGGTTTCCATGCCGGGCGCCACGCCCAAAGAGGTGGAGGAGCGGGTCTCCATCCCCATGGAAAAGCTGCTGTACGAGCTGCCCAATATCGAATATATCTATTCCACTTCAATGCGCGGCAAGTCCCTGCTGGTGGCCAGGTTTTATGTGGGAGAAAATCTGGAAGACGCCATTGTCCGCTTAAACCAGAAACTTGCCACCAATTTTGATCATATCCCGCACGGCGTGTCCACACCGCTTGTCAAACCGCATACCATAGACGACGTCCCCATTCTCGCCCTCACCTTTCATTCCAGGCAATATAATCATTTTGCCCTGCGCAGGCTGGCCGCCCAGGTGGACGACGAAATCAAAAATATATTTGAGGTTGCTGAAACAAAAATAATCGGCGGCAATCGGCGGCAGGTACGCATCCTCTTTGATCCGCTCAAACTTGCGGCCAGAAATTTGAGTATTGACCAATTGATTCCGGCCCTGCAACAGGCCAACCGGCAGGCCATTGCCGGTAACCTGCTCGCCGATAACCGGGAAATACTCCTGCAGACCGGCTCCTTTCTCAAGTCCGCCCGGGAAATCGGTCGGGTCGTTGTCGGCGTCTACGGCGGCAAGCCGGTCTATCTTCGAGATGTAGCTGCCATTATCGACGGGCCGGAAGAGCCGCAGACCTACGTCCTGTTCGGAAAAGGTCAAGGGAACCCGGAAGAGGCCGCCGTAACGCTTTCGGTTGCTAAACGCCCGGGCGCCAATGCCGTCCATGTGGTGGATACGATTTTGCACAAGGTGGAAAGCCTGAAGGGAACCGTTATTCCAGGGGATGTAACGGTCACCGTCACCCGTGATTACGGTGAGACAGCTGCTGAAAAATCCAATGAGCTGCTCTTTCACATGGGGATCGCCGTTGTCGGCGTTGCAGTCCTGATCCTCCTGTTTCTCGGCTGGCGCGAGTCACTTATAGTCCTACTGGCCATCCCTTCTACCCTGTCGCTCACTCTGCTCGTCTTTTATCTGTACGGGTATACCTTAAATAGAATCACTCTATTTGCCCTGATCTTTTCCATCGGTATCCTGGTTGATGACGCCATTGTTGTTGTCGAAAATATAGTCCGCCACATGCGTCTACCTTATAACAAATCCAGGCCCCTGCTTACGGTAGCGGTCGAGGCTGTTTCCGAAGTGGGCAATCCCACCATCCTCGCCACCTGGGCCGTCATTGCCGCAATCCTGCCCATGGCCTTTGTCGGAGGACTGATGGGGCCCTATATGCGCCCTATTCCAATTGGCGCCTCGGCCGCAATGGTGATCTCCATGTTTATCGCCTTTACCATTACACCCTGGGCGGCTGTTCATATCCTGCGCAAAGGATGCGGGCCCGAAGAGTGTGCCATTGAAATCGACGAAGACGTTGATACCGACCATGCCCAGGACGACTTCTTTACCCGCCTGTATCACAAATTCATGGAGCCGCTGCTGGCCCATGCATCCTGGCGCCTGCTCTTTTTTACCGTCATTATAGTCCTGCTCCTGGCCAGCTGCTCCATGGTGTATTTGCGTATGGTCAAGGTCAAAATGCTGCCCTTTGACAATAAATCGGAATTTCAGGTCATCCTCAACATGCCCGAAGGCTCGACCCTGGAACATACCGCCCGGGTCGCCCAGGAAATGGCAGCCATTGTCGGAGCTGAACCCGAGGTCGTCAACTATCAGATTTATGCAGGTACGGCTGCACCATATAACTTCAACGGCCTTGTTCGTCATTATTTCATGCGTTCAGGCCCGACGGTTGCCGACATCCAGGTCAACTTGCTGCCGAAGAGTAAACGTGACCAACAGAGCCACGACATCGCCAAAAGGGTCCGACCGGCCATTGCCGCCCTGGCAAAAAAATACGGCGCCAATGTCGCGGTGGCCGAGGTACCGCCCGGCCCTCCGGTCCTGCAAACCCTGGTGGCAGAGATTTACGGACCGACAGACAAAGACAGGGTGGCCCTGGCAACCAAGGTAAAAAAGATCTTCACCGAGACCAAAGGCGTGGTTGATGTGGACTGGTACCGGGAAAAAGATCGTAACAAGCTGGTTGTCCTTGTGGACAAAGAAAAAGCGGCCTTAAACGGAATCTCCGAAGGCGCCGTCAACAGGGCCATTCAAATCGGCCTGCATGGAAGTTCCATTGACCTCTTCCATCAGCCAAAGGACAAAGAGGAGATCAACATCATCCTCAGGCTGCCCCTGTCCATGCGCTCGACCATTGACGGCCTGCTCAATATTTCCCTCCCTACCGGGAGAAATTCCACGGGACCACTTGTGCCCCTGCGTGAATTGGTTACCATAGAAAAACGTCCTGTTAACCAACCTATTTATCGCAAAAACCTGAAATCGGTCATCTATGTCACCGGTGATGTGGCGGGAGCGGCTGAAAGTCCGGTCTATCCAATTCTGGCCATGAATAAGAAAATTGCCGCTCTTAACGGCCAAGCCTTTGGCGGCGGTA